>JBGPIS010000065.1:0-9150 GCA_041484965.1 Methylomirabilia bacterium | reverse complement strand
GCGGCCGCGCGGAGGACGATGCTCGCCCGCGTGAACCTCGCCGAGCTCCTCGTCGTGCTGGTCGTCCTCGGGCTCACCCTGTCCGGGATGCTCACGGTGCTCCAGCACGGCCAGCAGGCCTATGCGATCGGCATGGCCCGGGTTGAATCCCAGCAGAGCGGGCGCATCGCGCTCGAGCGCCTGGCACGCGAGATCCGAAGCGCCGGCGCCGGCGGGACCGCGTTCGACGCGATCAGGGTGGCCGAGCGGCAGCGGCTCGCCCTCCGGGTCGATCTGGACGCCGATGGGACGACGGCGGCGCGCGGCGAGACGATCACGTGGAGCCTCGAGGGGACGGTCCTCCGGCGGGACGCGGGCGGCGGCGCCCAGCCCATCGTGAGCGGGGTCCAGCAGCTCGAACTCGGCTACCTCGACGCGGGAGGCCGGCTCACCACGGTCCCGGGGGAGGTGAGGACCGTCGTCATCACGCTGACGACCGGGCCCGAACACGACGTCGCAGGCCCTGGCCTCACGACCCTCAGGACGCAGGTGCGGCTCCGCAACCGCTGATACCGAGGGATCTATGAGATAAGATCGGACTCGGAGCCATGAAGCCACCGCGCATCTTTCACGGGCCATCGGCGGTTCTCGCCATCCTCACGGCCCTCGTCGCCTGCTCGACCGTGCCCATCACGGGCCGCCATCAGCTGCTCCTGCTGTCGGAGGGTGAGGAGCGCCAGATGGGGCTCAGCTCCTACCAGGCAGTCCTCAAGAAGGCGCGCCTCTCGTCCGATCCCGTCGCCACCGAGCAGGTGAGGCGGGTCGGGCGACGTATCGCCGAAGCGACGGGTCGGACGGACTACCAGTGGGAGTTCAATCTTATCGAGGACAACAAGCAGGTGAACGCCTTCTGTCTGCCGGGCGGCAAGGTGGCGGTCTACACCGGCATCCTGCCCATGACCCGCGACGACGCCGGGCTCGCCGCCGTTCTCGGCCACGAGGTCTCCCACGCCATCGCCCGCCACGGGGGCGAGCGAGTGAGCCAGGGGCTCCTCGTCCAGGTCGGGCTCGCGGCCACCCAGGTGGCCCTTTCACGGAACGATCCGGCTGCCGTCCAGCAGGTCACGGCGCTCCTCGGCGCCGGCTCGACGGTCGGGCTCCTCCTGCCGTGGAGCCGGAGCCAGGAGTCGGAGGCCGACCACCTCGGCCTCATCTTCATGGCCAAGGCCGGCTACCACCCGTCGGCCGCCCGCGATCTCTGGGTGAGGATGGCTCAGGCCGCGAGGAGCAGCGGCCGACCGCCCGAGTTTCTCTCGACTCACCCCTCCGAAGAGACGCGAATCACGCAAATCGAGGCCTGGATCCCGGAAGCCCTCCAGCACTACCAGCCCCGCTGATCAGTCGGTAACGGCCCCCGTCAGCACCATCCAGTGGGTGGGAGTGGGATGTCTGACACCACCGGTCGCCCACCCCATGGCGGGCCGGAATAGCCCGAAAAATCATGCATTTTTCCTTGACACCCTCTCCAGGTGACGTTAATCTTCCGACCTGAGTGGGACGGGGTGGGATGAAGTCTCATCTCCTCCCATGAACGGACATGTTTATTGGACGCTATCAGCACACGATCGACCCGAAAGGCCGGCTCAGCATTCCGGCGCGCTACCGGAATGTGCTGGCGCAGTACGAGGGCAACTTGATCGTCGTTCCGAACGAGAAGGCCGCGCTCGAGGTGTATCCATCTCCCGCGTTCGAGCGCCACGTCGCGGCGATCAACGAGCAGCCGGTCTTCGGCGTCGAAGCGCGCCGGCTCGGCCGGCTCTACATCTCACGCGCGAAGGAAGTGGAGCTCGACGGCGCGGGACGCATCCTGCTTCCGCCCGACAGCCGTCAGCAGGCGGGGCTCGGGAAGGCCGTGACGCTCGTCGGTATCGGGCGCGAGTTCTTCGAGATCTGGGACCGCGCGCGGTTCGAGGAATACGAGCGGCAGAACGTCGCCGAGCTCGAGGCGGACTTCGCGCGATTGGCGCAACAGGGAGTGAAGTAGTTCACGTTCCGGTGCTCGCCGACGAGGTCGCGTTTCTCCTGCGACCGCGCGGCGAGGGATGGATGATCGATGGGACGGTCGGGATGGGCGGACACGCGGAGGCGCTCTTGATGGCGAGCCCGGCGTCCGTCCGCGTGCTCGGGCTCGACGTGGATCCCGAAGCGCTCGCGCGCGCCGGCGCGCGACTCTCGCGCTTCGGTGACCGCGCGCGCCTGGCCCGGGAAAGCTTCCGCAACCTTGAGCGCGCGGCGGAGGCCAACGGCGTCGCGCGCGCGCGCGCGATCCTCCTCGACCTCGGCGTGTCGAGCTGGCAGCTCGAGGCCTCGGGGCGCGGGTTTTCCTTCCAGCGCCCCGACGAGCCTCTCGACATGCGCCTCGACCCGACGGCCGGGGAGACCGCGGCCGATCTCTTGAACCGGCTGACCGAGGCCGAGCTGGCGCGCATCCTCTTCGAGTACGGGGAGGAACCGCGCGCGCGGCGCATCGCGCGCGCGATCGTGCGCCGGCGCCCGCTCGCCACGGTCGGCGACCTCGTCGCGGCCGTGCGGAGCGCGGTGCCCCGCGCCGCCTGGCCCAAGCGCCTCCACGTCGCGACGCGCACGTTCCAGGCGCTGCGCATGGCAGTCAACGACGAGCCCGGCGCGCTCCGCGCGGCCCTGGCCGCGGCGCCCGGACTGCTGACGGCCGGCGGCCGGCTCGGCGTCATCTCCTTTCACTCGGGCGAAGATCGCATCGTGAAGCGGACGTTCCGAGCTCTGGAGTCGGCGGGCTTCGCCGAGCTCGAGCCGTCGCCCCTGGGGCCCGGGGACGACGAGGTGCGGGCGAATCCCCGCTCCAGGAGCGCGAAGCTCCGCGTGCTGGAGCGACTCCCGTGACGAACCACCAACGACTCCATCGTGAGATCGATCCCCGCACACGCCGGCGCCTGATCGCGGCGCTCGTCGGGGCGGCGCTCCTCGTGGGCGGCGCGCTCGCCCTGGTGGGCGCGCGCGTTCAGCAGGTGCACCTCACGTACCGGCTCGACGAGCTGCGCGGCCAGCGCGCGCGCTTGGAGGGCAACGTGCGGCAGCTCGAGATCGAGGTGGCGACGCTCCGCTCGCCCGCCCGGGTGGAGACGCGCGCGCGGCAGCTCGGTATGACCGCGCCGGCCCCCGACCAGATCCGCCTCGCGCGCGAGTACGTCGCCGGGAGCACGGGTTTGGCGGGCATCCGCACTCGCACCGCTTCTTTGTCAGGCCACCTCCCGTTTGATGCGGCCCCGGGGACCCCGCTCCAACAAGCGGACTCGCGGTCCCCGCTCCAACAGTGACCTCGCCAGACCTCCGGACGCGGGTGCTGATCCTGGCGGCACTGCTCGCTGTCGCATTCGGGGGCCTCACCGGCCGGCTCGCGTGGCTGCAGGTGGTGAAGCACGGCGAGCTCGCGCAGCTCGCGGAGCGCCAGTACTCGCGCACCGTCGTCCTCCAGGCCCAGCGCGGGCCGATCGTCGACCGCCACGGCACGGCGCTCGCGACGTCCACGCCGACCGAATCGCTGTTCGTCCAGCCGCGGAGCGTGGGCGACCCGGTGCGTGTCGCCGACCGCCTCTCGCCGATCCTCGGCGTGCCGCAGGCGGAGGTGCACGCGGCGCTGACCAGCTCGCGGCCGTTCGTTTGGCTCCGGCGGAAGCTCCCGCCCGCCGTCGCCGCCGAGGTGCGGGCCCTGCGCGAGCCCGGGCTCGGCTTCCTGCCCGAGCCGCTGCGCCTCTACCCGAACCGCGAGCTGGCAGCCCACCTCGTCGGCTTCGAGGGCGTGGAAGGCGGGCTCGAGGGCGTCGAGCGGGCCTTCGACGCCGAGCTCGCCGGCACGCCCGGCAAGGCGCTCGTCGGCCGCGATGCGCTCGGTCGCGAGGTCACGGGCCAACGCGTGCTCCAGACGCCCCAGCCGGGTCACGGGGTCATGCTGACGATCGACCGGACGATCCAGTACGTCGCCGAGCGCGAGATCGACGCCGCGTACCGGCGCACGGGCGCCAAGTCCGCGATGGCCGTCGTGCTCGAGCCTCACACCGGCGACGTGCTGGCGGTCGCCATCCGGCCGACGTTCAACCCGAACACGTTCCTCGAGGTCCCGACCGACCACTGGCGCAACCGCGCCGTCACCGACCCGTTCGAGCCCGGCTCGACGTTCAAGGTGATCCTTGGGGCGGCCGCGCTCGAGGAGGGCGTCGTCCGGCCGGACGACCGCATCTACGGCGAGAACGGATCCATTACGCTCGCGAAGACCACCATCCACGACTGGAAGAAGTACGGGTGGCTGACCTTCAGCGAGGTGCTCCAGAACTCGTCGAACGTGGGCTCGATCAAGGTCGGCCTGGCGCTCGGCCGCGACCGTTACTACCGCTACATGAGCGCGTTCGGCTTCGGCGCGTCCACGGGCGTCGGCCTGCCCGGCGAGAGCCGCGGCCTCCTGCGCGACCCGCAGCGCTGGTCGCTCCTCTCGCTGCCCACGATGTCGATCGGCCAGGAGATCTCGGTGACGGCGCTCCAGATGGTGGCGGCAGTCGGCGCGGTGGCCAACGGCGGCACGCTCATGCAGCCGCGCCTCGTGCGCGCGACGTTCGACGCCGAGGGGCGTGAGCTCCGGCGGTTCGAGCCTCGGGCAGTCCGCCAGGTCATCTCGCCGGAGACGGCCCGCGCGCTGACGCGCATTCTCGTCCGCGTCGTCGACGCGGGCACCGGGCACAACGCGGCGATCGCCGGCTACGAGGTTGCCGGCAAGACCGGCACGGCGCAGAAGCTCGATCCGGCGACGCGGCGCTACTCGCGCGCGCCGGGCGTGCTCTCCTTCGTCGGCTGGGTTCCCGCTGACGAGCCGCGGTTCGTCATGCTCGTGATGCTCGACGAGCCCAAGAACGCGCACTGGGGCAGCGAGGCCGCGGCGCCGATCTTCAGCGCGATCGGCCGTGACGTGCTCCGGTACCTCGACGTGCCTCCGCGCGACGTCCAGCCCGTCCAGATCGTCACCGGGCCGGTCGAGCCGCGGGGCGACGCGGCGGTGCGGGCGCAGCTCGTGAGCACCGCGCCCCAGCCGGACCCAAACGGCGGATCCCGGCGGATGCCGGATCTGACCGGGCAGACGCTTCGCAGTGCCCTCACCGCGCTCGCGCCGCTCCAGCTCGAGGTCGAGCTCGCGGGCCAGGGGCGCGTGGTCCAGCAGGCGCCGCGGCCGGGCCGGCCGATCGAGCCCGGCGCAACGGCGCGGCTCACCCTGGCCTCAGGGGCGGCTAAATGAAATGGCTGGCAGTGCGAGCCGAGGCGGCGCCCCCGGCGAGGCGAGCGGTGAGATGGCTCGAAGAACAATGCCTGTGACCGAGCTCCTGGCGGCGCTCCCGGTGAAGACCGTGATCGGCGCGCCGCCGCGGTCGGTCACGTCCATCTCGGCCGACTCCCGCCGCGTGGAGCCGGGCGGCTGCTTCGTCGCCGTCCCCGGGTTCAAGCAGGACGCGCGGCGCTTCGTCCCGGAGGCGGTGAAGCGCGGCGCCGTGCTCGTCGTCACGGAGGGGACGGCGCTCAGTGACGTCCCCGTCGCTCAGGTGCTCGTGCCCTCGGCGCGCGCGTCGCTCGCGCGCCTCGCGGGCGCGTGGCACGGCCACCCGTCGCGCGCGCTCACGCTCGTGGGGATCACGGGGACGAACGGCAAGACGACGACCTCGTACCTGATCGAGGCCCTCCTGCGCGCCCACGGGCTCGCCACGGGCGTCATCGGGACGGTCCAGTACGTGCTCGGAGAGGAAACTCGGCCCGCGGGCCAGACGACCCCGGAGGCGCTCGAGCTCCAGTCGATGCTCGCGCTCATGCGCGAGCGTGGGGTCCGCGGCGTCGCCATGGAGGTGTCCTCCCACGCGCTCGCGCTGTCGCGCGTGGACGGCCTTGCGTTCGACGTCGCGGTGTTCACGAACCTCACCCAGGATCACCTCGACTTCCACCGGACCCTCGACGCCTACCGCGAGGCCAAGCGCCGCCTCTTCGAGCTGCTCGTCGAGTCGCCCAAGCCCGCCCGGACCGCCGTGATCAACAGCGACGACCCGTCGGGCGAGGCGATGGTCCGCGGTCTCGACCTGCCCGTGCTCACCTTCGGCCTCGGCCCGGTGGCGCGCGTGCGCGCGCTCGACTACGCCTCGTCGATCGACGGGATCCGGATGGCGGTGGAGACTCCCGGCGGCCGCCTCGCGCTGACGTCGCCGCTCGTCGGCGAGCACAACGTGATGAACCTGCTCGGTGCCGTCGCGACGGGGCTCGCGCTCGGCCTCGAGCTCGGCGCGATCGGCAGCATGCTGTCCACCGTGGGGGCGGTCCCGGGGCGTTTCGAGCAGGTGCACGCCGGCCAGCCGTTCCTCGTCGTCGTGGATTACGCCCACACGCCCGACGCCCTCGAGCGGGTGCTCACGACCGCGCGCAAGCTCACCGCGGGCCGTCTCGGCGTCGTCTTCGGCTGCGGCGGCGACCGCGATCGCGGCAAGCGGCCGATCATGGGCGAGATCGCCGCGCGCCTCGCGGACCGCGTCTGGGTGACGTCCGACAACCCGCGCTCGGAGCGGCCCGACGCGATCATCGACGAGATCCTCAAGGGCGTCCGGCCGGCCGGGGCCGGGGCGAGCCGTTCCGTCGCTGAGCCCGATCGGCGGGAAGCGATCCGGGCAGCGCTGGACTGGGCGACGAGTGGTGATACCGTGGTCATCGCCGGCAAGGGCCACGAAACGTCCCAGATCGTGGGTTCCGACGTGCTCCCGTTCGACGATCGCGACATCGCCCGCACGATCCTGTCGGAGCGTTCGCCATAGCGAAGCGTATGCCACTCTTCACGGTCCAGGACATCGTCCGCGCGACCCGGGGGGCCCTGGTGACGGGAGACCTCGCGGTGCCCGTCACCGGCGTCTCGATCGACTCGCGGACGCTCGGCGTGGGCGAGGTCTTCTTCGCGATCCGGGGCTACCGCCTCGACGGCCATTCGTTCCTCGCCGAAGCGGCCTCGCGCGGCGCGGCCTGCCTCGTCGTCCACGCGCTCCACGACGACGTGCCGGCGAGCGTGCCGCTCGTGCTCGTCGAGGATACGACGACGGCGCTGGGGCTCCTGGCGGCCTCTCACCGGGCGCGCTTCACGATTCCCGTCGTCGCCGTCACGGGCTCGAACGGCAAGACGACCACCAAGGAGCTCATCGCCGGCATCCTCGGCACGCGCTGGCAGGTGCTCAAGCCGACGGCGAGCTTCAACAACCAGTGGGGGCTCCCCCTCACCCTCCTCCGGCTCGCTCCCGAGCACGAGGCGCTCGTGATCGAGTTGGGGTCGCAGCGCCCGGGTGAGATCGCGGCGCTCGCCGGCCTGGCGAAGCCCACCGTCGGCGTCGTCACGACCGTCGCCCACGCCCACACGGAGTTCCTTGGCTCGCTCGACGGCGTGCGCGAGGAGAAGGCGGCGCTCGTCCGCGCCCTGCCGCCCGACGGCTGGGTCGCCCTCAACGCCGACGATCCGCGCGTCGCCTCGATGGCGCGCGACGCCCAGGCGCGCATCATCACCTACGGCCGCGCTGCCTCGGCCCGCGTCCGCGCGGTCGGCGACGCCGTCGAGGTCGCGGGCGGGCTCAGCTTCACGCTCGAGGCCGATGGCGCCCGCGCGCCCGTCGCGCTCGCCTTCGCTGGGCGCCACAACGTGACGAACGCGCTCGCGGCCGCCGCGGTCGGCGTCGCGCTGGGCTTCACGCTCGACGAGATCGCGCGCGGGCTTGCCGCCGCGCGGCCCGTCGCAGGCCGGTGCGTGTGGCGCGCGGCGGGCGCTGTCAGGATTTTGGACGACACGTACAACGCCAATCCGGCCTCGCTGCGCGCGGCGCTCGAGGCGGCCGCGCCGGGCCGCGGAAGCGGCCGGCTGGTCGTCGTGCTCGGCGACATGCTCGAGCTCGGCGCGATCACCGAGGAGGCCCACCGGGACGCCGGGCGCGCCGTGGTCGCGGCCGGCGCCGGCGAGCTCGTCGGCGTCGGACGCCACGCGCTCTTCGCCGTGCAGGCGGCGCGCGCGGCGGGGCTCGCGGAGGCGCACCATGCCACGACGTTCGAGGACACCGTGGCGCACCTCCTGAAGCGCCTCGTACCGGGCGACACCGTCCTCGTCAAGGGCTCGAGGGGAATGCGCCTGGAGCGGGTCGTGGACGCGCTCGTCGCGCGCCTGGCCCGGGAATGAGGACGGCGGATGCTCTACTATTTCCTCGTCCCACTCGCCAAGGACCACATCCTCTTCAACGTCTTCCGGTACCTGACGTTCCGATCCTTCATGGCGCTGATCACGGCGCTCGTGGTCTCGCTCCTGATCGGCCCGCCGCTGATCCGGAAGCTCCGCGTCCTGCAGCACGGCGGCGAGACGATCCGCGAGGACACGCCGGCGCGGCACCGCACGAAGCAGGGCACGCCGACGATGGGCGGGCTCGTCATCCTCACGGCGATCCTCACGACGACGCTCCTCTGGGCGAATCTGCGCAACCGGTACGTGTGGGTCGTGATGCTGGCGACGCTCGGCTTCGGCGCGATCGGCGTCTGGGACGACATGACCAAGCTCCGCGCGCGGAAGGGGCTCTCGATGCGCGTGAAGCTCGGCGCGCAGCTCGTGCTGACGCTCGCGCTGCTACAGATCGTCTTCTGGCAGCCGCCCGCCGCGTGGCTGCCGGTGCTGGCGATCCCGTTCTTCAAGGGCTGGCTCGTGGACCTCGGCTGGCTGTGGATCCCGTTCGCGCTGCTCGTGGTGGTGGGCGCCGTGAACGCCGTGAACCTGACGGACGGCCTCGACGGCCTGGCAATCGGCCCGGTGATCATGGCGGGCGGCGCGTTCGGCATCATCGCCTACCTGACGGGCAACTTCAGGGCGGCGGATTACCTCAAGATCCTGAACGTCAAGGGGGCGGGCGAGCTGGCGGTCTTCTGCGGCGCGCTGATCGGCGCGGCGGTCGGCTTCCTCTGGTTCAACGCCTTCCCCGCCGAGGTGATCATGGGCGACACCGGCTCGATGGCGTTCGGCGGCGCGCTCGCGGCGTTCGCGATCATGATGAAGGTGGAGCTTCTGCTGCTGTTCATCGGCGGCATCTTCGTGATCGAGGCGCT
>JBGPIS010000064.1:0-9151 GCA_041484965.1 Methylomirabilia bacterium | reverse complement strand
GCCTCGAACACGCGCGCCCGGATGCCCGCCGCGGCGGCGTGCACCTCGGCGGTCGCGTCCTCGACGTCGTCCTCGTCGGGCACGTGGCGGCCCACCAGGTTCGACTCGAGGAAGCGCAGCTCGACCCGCTGCGGCAGGGCACCGGTCATCTCGCGCCACGCGAGGGCATAGATCTTGAGCTGGAGGCTTGCGGCCGCGCGCCGGTCGGCGATCTTCTGCTTCGCCACCTCGCCGGTCTTGTAGTCGATGATCGTGGCGCCGAGGAGGTCTGCGTCCACGCGGTCGAAGCGGCCACGCACGCGGTCGGGGCCGAGCGCGAAGCCGAACTCCTTCTCGACGTAGGTGGGCTTGACCCCGCCCGCCTCCTCCTCGTGCCAGAAGCGCGTGAGCGCCCGAGTGCCCGCCGCCTTGCGCGCCTCCTCGTGCTCCCAGGTGAGGAAGCCCTGGTTGTCCCACTCGCGCTCGTACACGGCCAGCAGATCTTCGAGCGGCGTGTAGTTGCCCGCCGTGCGGCGAAGCAGGTAGTGCTCGACGACCTTGTGGATGGTGCTGCCGTAGACGACGGTGTGGTGGCGCAGGATCGGCACGCGCAGGAGATGCACGTAGCGGTACTTCAGCGGGCACGTCTGGTAGTCGTCCACCTGCTTGTGGCTGATCAGCAGCTCCTGCTCGGGCGGGATCGGCGCGAGTCGCCCCGTCTCCGGTTCGGCGGGCGGCGCGAAGCGCTCGATCTCCTCGACCGCCTTGGCCTTGAACGGGCGTGCTGCGTCCTTCGGCAAGTCGAGGGCCTCGAGCACGAACTGGCTCACCTTCCGCGCGCGCGTGCCGCCGTAGTCGCGCGCGCTGGTCAGGTAGAGCTCGCGCTTGGCACGCGTCACTCCGACGTAGAAGAGGCGCCGCTCCTCCTGCTGATGGAAGTCGCCCGTCGGGAGGGTCTCCTTGATCAGCTCGGCGGGCACCTCGAGGGCCTCCCTCCGACCGCGCAGGGGGAACTTGTCCTGCACGAGGTTGACCAGGAAGACCACGGGGAACTCGAGCCCCTTCGCCTTGTGGACCGTGAGCACGCGCACCGCGGGCGTCTCGACGTCGGCCTCGGCGACGGCCGGGTCCTCGCCCGCGTCGATCAGCGCGTCGAGATGGTTCACGAACTCGCGCACGTTGTCGTAGCGGAGCGCCTTCGAGGCGTCCTGGATGCGCCGGAAGAACTTCGAGATGTTCTGCACCTCGGCCTCGTCGCGCGCCGTCGCCGCCTTCGACATGCGCGCGAGCCAGCCCGAGTCCACGAGGAACTGATAGAGCAGCTCGCCCGTCGGCATCTCGCGGGCCAGCTCCATGTAGCGCGTGAGATCGGCGACGAGCCGCCGGATCGCCTCGCGCCCTTCCTCGTCCAGCTCGTCGCGCAGCTCGCGGATCTCCTCCACGCGCCCGAAGACGTCGAAGAGCCAGCGGTGGCGCCGGTCGGCGTAGGTCGCGCAGCGCGTCAGGTCGACGATGGGCACCTGGTAGATATCCGATGACGCGAGATAGTGGAGGCTCACCGACTCGTCCGGGTGCGCGACCGCGCGCAGGAACGCGATCAGGAGGCGGATCTCCGGCCGGCCGTAGAGCCCGGCGTTGCCCGAGAAGGTCCACGGGATCCCGCGGAGGTTGAAGGAGCGCAGGAACTGGTCGGCGTCGCCGTTCGAGCGCACCAGGACGGCGACGTCGTCGTACCGCCACGCCTGCGCCTCGACGCGCTCGCGGATGAGCTGCGCGACCGCGTCGGCTTCCTGGCTCGCCGTCTCGTAATGGAGGTGCCGCGGCTCGGGACCGTCGGGCTCCCGCACCGCGGCCAGCTTCTTGGTGACCCCGTACCGCCGGCCTTCCTCGCTCTCCTCGAACCGGTCGGGGTTGTTGAGGATGAGCCGGTACGCCGCGTCGAGGATGCGGTGGTGCGAGCGGTAGTTCTCCGTGAGGACCACGACGGGCGCCTGCGGGAAGTGCTGGAGGAAGCTGCGGAAGTTCGACAACGCCGCCCCGCGCCAGCGGTAGATCGCCTGGTTGTCGTCCCCGACGGCGGCCACGTTCGCGTGGCGCGCCGCCAGCAGCTTGACGATCTCGAACTGCGCCCAGTTCGTGTCCTGGAACTCGTCCACGAGGATGTACCTGAACCGTCGCTGGTAGCCGCCGAGCACGTAGGGGCGCTGGCGCAGGAGGCGGAGCGCGTGCACGATCTGGTCGCCGAAGTCGATCGATCCGCTCGCCGCCATCAGCTCCTGGTACTTCGCGTACGTCCGCGCGAGCTCGAGCTGCTGCGCCGCGCGCTCGGCGAGCTCGGTGTCCTCGGGGGCGGCTGCCGCGCGAGCCCCCAGGCGCTCGGCCTGCGCCAGGTACGCCTCGGGCGCGATATCCTCGTCCTTGCAGCGGCTGATCAGCGTGATCATCGCCTGGATGTGCTTCGTGGGGTCGCCCAGGGGCCGGTAGCGCTCGAGCGGGAACTGGAAGAGCCGGTCGCGAAAGAAGATGACCTGCTCGGCGCGATTCAGTACCCGGAAATCGGGCTGGAGCCCGAGCTCGAGCGCGTGCTCGCGCAGGAGCCGGTCGCCGAAGGCGTGGAAGGTGGCGATCTCGACGTCGGCGTAGCCGTACGGCACGAGCTGGTCGACGCGCTCCTCCATCTCGGCGGCGGCCTTGTCGGTGAACGTGAGCGCCAGGATCTCCGCGGGGCGGGCCTTCTTCCGGGCGATGAGCCAGGCGATGCGGCGCGTGACGACCGTGGTCTTCCCGGTGCCCGCGCCGGCGATGATCAGGAGGGGGCCGGTGTCGTGGGTGACGGCCTCGCGCTGCGCGTCGTTCAGGCCGTCGAGGATGCGCTCGCCCGCCATGCAGCTCCGACTATACTACGCGCCGCTCCCTCCGAGCAGTCGCGGTCAGCGGCGGACGTCGGGCCCGCCCGCGAGAACCTCCTCGACGTCACGCGGGGTGACGAGCGCGACGTCCCCCCACATCGAGCACTTGAGCGCCGCCACGGCGTTGCCGATCTCGACCGCCTCCTGGAGCTCGCGCTTGCCGAGCACGGCCCAGAGGAACCCGGCGACGTAGGCGTCGCCCGCGCCGACCGGGTCCACCACCTGGACGGTGAGCCGGCGGCGCGGGCGGTAGAAACGGTTCCCGTCCAGCACCGTCGAGCCGGCGTCGCCCTGCTGGAGGCTCACGGTCGCCTTCGGCGCGAGCCGCGCCAGCGCCTCGAGCGTCTGCTCGGCCGCCCCGGTCAGGTTGAAGATCGTCTGCGCCTCGCCCTCGCCGAGGAAGAGGTAGCGCACCTCGGGCAGCACCCCGTCGAGGAAGCGCCGCGCGTCGGCCGGCGACCAGAGGCTCGCGCGGTAGTTGACGTCGAACGCGAACGCGCCCGCCTCGCGCATCGCGCGCTGGACGAGCGCCCGCGGGCCGTCGCCGAGCGCGGGCGTGATGCCTGTCAGGTGGACGAGCCGCGCGCGGCGCACCGTTTCCCAGTCGACGTCGGCCTCCCCGAGCCGGGCGAAGGCCGACTCGCGCCGGTCGTAGAGCACCCGCACCGGCCGCGGCGGCACGCCGTACTCGAGGAAGTAGACGCCGAGGCGCGCGTTTTCCGTCATGCGGACGCCGGCGCAGTCGACCCCGTGGCCCGCGAGCTCACGCCGGACGCGCTCGCCCCACTGGTTCGACGGCAGGGCCGAGATCCACGCGACCTTCAGGCCGAGCCGGGCGCACGCCGCGGCGACGTTCGCCTCGGCGCCGCCGATCTGGACGTCGAGCTGGCGCGCCGTCTCGAAGCGGGCGGGCGACGGGATGGCCAGGCGGAGCAGGATCTCGCCGAGCGTGACGAGATCGTGCACTTTACGAGGCCCGGAGCTCGGGGGACTTGAACTCGATCTTCACGGAGGTGCCCAAGATCATGCTGAGGGTCATGCGCTCGGGGCGCTTGTCCTGGCCGAATGTGATGCGCCCAGGCTGGTCGCGTTTGGCCCAGGAGGAGAAGCGCGTCAGGTCGAAGAGCGCGGTCGTCTTGCCCGTCGCCGGGTCAGCCGCGACCTTCAGCGAGAAGGGCGCCAGCTCGGCCCGGTAGGCGCGCTGGGCGTCGTCGGGGCCTTCGTCGTCGGGCTTCTGCCGCCGGACGACGTGCGTCTGATGGGTCCCGTCCTCCTCGAGGGGCCAGCGGCCGTCGGCGTAGTTGAGCATCGCGCTCAACGAGTCGTCGACGCGCGTGCCGTCGGGAATCTGCACGACGTCGTCCGCGACGCGCAGCCGGCGCAGGAAGAAGGTCTCGCCGCGGAAGTGGTACTCGATCGTCCGCCGGGTCCAGTCGTACGTGATGTCCGAGCGCGACTCGCGCCCCTTAACCTTGAACCACGAGTGCGTCACCCGCGGTGTCCAGCGCCCGTCCAGGAACAGGCCGCTCGACTCGATCCGGTTGGCGATGCCGTCCCCCTCCCCCGCGAGTTTCACCTCATAGCGCCCGGCGGGCCGGTCGATGACCTCGGTCAGAGTCCCATCCAGGTGGAGGCCGAGCACCCCGTAGAGGAGACCGACATCAATGGCATACATGGCCTTCCGGAAATCCGGCTCGGCCAGGGCGAGCCCCCACCGCGGGAGGGCGACGGGGGCCAGGAGAAGGGCTAGGGGCAGTGTCAGAAAACGGCGACGGCTGATCGGCGACCTGGACATGGGGAATCGGTTCACCTATTCTAACAGCCTCAGAGTGGAGAACTTGGTCGTTTGCCAATTGTCCTGTTAACGTAAGCGCGGGGTTTTGTGACGAAAACATTAATTGTCGCGTCGAGGGGGACACCCGCCGGATGAAGCATCAAGCCGTCATCACGGGGCTCGGCATCGTGTCGCCGATCGGCGTCGGCGTCGAGAAGTTCTGGGCCGCCGCACTGGCGGGGAAGTCGGGAATCCGAACGCCTACCCTGTTTGACTGTTCGAAGCTTCCTCGTGAGTGTCGAATGGTCGGCGAGGTCTCGGATTTTCAGCCGCTCGATTGGATGCCTGCGCGGGTAGCGCGAATGGCTGGACGGTTCAGTCAATTCGCCGTCGCCGCTGCGAAGATGGCAAGAGACGACAGCGGGCTCGATGCCGCCGAGATACAACCTGACCAACTCAAAGTGTCAATTGGAACATCGATGAACGGTCAAGTCGATCTCGGTGAACCAACTTTCTCGGCGTTTCTCCGAGGCCAGGAGGTGTCGCCTTGGACGACCAACGAATATCCTGCTCACGCAGCAACGAGTCATATTGCAATTGATGCGGGTGCCCATGGCCAAACCACGACATTCTCGACAGCTTGCGCAGCGGGCCTAGATTCCATCGGTTGGGCGGCTGAAGAGGTCCGGAGAGGCCAAGCGATGGCCGTCATTGCTGGTGGGACTGAAACGCCGTTGTCAGCATACTCGCTCACCCTGTTTCAAGCCGTCGGAGTGCTCTCAAAATGGCCAGGCCCGCCCGAGGAGGCCAGTCGCCCATTCGACCGCTGGCGCTCCGGATTGGTCCTGGCTGAGGGCGCCGCCGTCGTAACAATCGAGAACGAAGAAATGGCCCGGGCGCGGGGCGCGACGATATACGCGCGTGTTCTCAGCTACGCCAGCACGAGCGAAGGCGCGCACCTCCGCAAGGTTGATGAGACTGGTGAGGCCGTAGCAGGGGCCATGGCAATAGCTCTAAATAGGGCAGGGTTGGTTCCATCGGACATCGACTTCATCTGCGCTCACGGAAATTCGATGCTTGACTACGATCTAGCGGAAACCTCTGGTATCAAGCGAGTCTTTGGACAACACGCCTGGAGTATGCCAGTTTCGTCTCTCAAGTCCATGTGCGGGCAAGCGCTTGCAGCAGGGAGCGCGATGCAAGTAGTCGGCTCGTGTTTGGCACTGAGAGATCAGATTGTGCCGCCCACAATCAACTATCAGATGCCTGATCCCATGTGTGATCTCGACTACGTCCCGAATCGTGCTCGCCCCGCCAGAGTTCGAACCGCTCTCATTCACGCTCACAGTCTCGGCGGATCCCACGTCGCGATGATCCTGGGCGCCGCAGACTAATTAGCTTGGCTTTTCCAGTGTCCCAGGTCGCCCTCTTCGGCCTCTCAGCGGTCCTCGTGGCGCTGGCCGGCTTCGTTTGGCGAGCTAGGAAAGACAGCGCGGTGAATCGCTGGTTCGCAGCGCAGACAACTTTCTTGGCGGCGTGGGTTTTCGGTGTCGGCGGCCTACAAGGTGGCACAAACCTCGACGCGTGGGGCCGCTTCACCTTCGCCAGCGCGAGTCTCATTCCCGCTGCGTTTCTGGCGTTCACACGATGCTATCCGACACCAAGTCGTTGGCCCTCTCCGCGTCTGATTCAGGTCACCTTTCTTGTAGGCGCTGCGCTCGCGTTCCTCTCACTAACCACTTCGCTCGTCGTCCACAATAACGTGCTCACCTCTCAGGGCCTCATCAGGAAATCCGGGCCCCTCTACCCGGTCTTTGCCTTCTATTTCATCGTCGCGTGGCTAGCAGCTCTCGCTGTGTTCATCGACAAGTGGCGCCGCGCCCGAGGTCTGGCCCGTGCTCAGCTCCAGCACCTTGGCGCCGGAATCGTGATTTCTGCCGCGGGAGGAATTGGGATGAACCTCCTGCTCCCACTGGTTACAGGCCGCTCGACGTATAGCTGGCTTGGCCCCTACTTTAGTTTCATGTTTGTCGCTTTAGTTGGCCACGCCATCATTCGCCATCGTCTGATGGACCTGCGGCTGTTCATCAACCGGGGGCTGGCTTTCTCTCTCGGCGCAGGCCTCTTGTCAGCGCTTGTCATTGGAGCTTCCCGCCTCGTCGCTCCGACCTGGGCGAGCGAGGCATTCTTAGTACACCCAGATCTTCTAATCATTTCAATCGTTGTTCTTATCGCGCTGTCGAATCCGTCTCAGAGGTTCTTTAGCCGCGTCATTGATCCGTATCTCTATCGTGGACGCATTGATTACTCCTCGGCGCTACGTGACTCAACTCGCCAGTTGAGTCGCCTGATGCAGCCTGTTGAGTTGTCGAGAGAACTGCGTCAGATCTTGACCCAAGCCTTCGTACCAGAAACGTTCGTGATGCTCATTCGACCATTCGAGAGTCGCGCCTTCGAACCATTCTCGGAAGATCCACCGTCGGTCGTCGACTTGGTTACGCTGGCCACACTGATGACGGAACAGCCGAATCCGGCGGCGCTTCTCGTTAATCCAGCGCGGGAGGTTGGCGCCACAAGGATCGCCCACGAGGCATTGCGCTCCGCGGGCGTTGAGGTTGCGGTCACCCTCGGCCGAAGGGGTCAGCTGTTAGGCGCGGTGCTATTAGGACCACGAAGAAGTGGAGACGCCTACTTCAATGACGATCTCGCCTTTATCGAATCCCTGGCGGAGCTGGCATCGATCGCGCTAGAAAACGCCCTGCTTTATCGACAGCGCATCCAGATGCTCGAGTATTCGGAGCGGCTGCTCGAGTCTCTGGACTCTGCCGTTGTTGCGATCGATGTGGCTGGCAAGATAACGAGCTTCAATCCGGCGGCGAAGAACCTCCTTGGCCTAGCTGATGATGCCCGGGGAGCATTGCTCGGTTTGCTCCCTTCGGAGGTCGCTTGGGCTCTAGCCATCGCAATTAGTCGAACATCGCTTCCTCGAGAGCTAGAAGTTACGATCGATCACAAGTCACGCGGGGCTTTGCACGTGATCCTATCAACCGCCGTCCTCCACGATGACCAGAACGAGGTAGCGGGAGCACTGGTCGTAGTTACCGACCTGTCAACGGTCAAGGCGCTCGAGAGGAATCAGCGCCGAGTTGAACACTTTGCCATCATGGCCCGCTTCTACGCCGGTATCGCCCACGAGATCAGGAACCCTCTTGCCGCGATATCGAATTTGATTTCTATGCTTCCGGACCGATTTGACGATCCCGAGTATCGAGATACCGCAGTCAGGCTCCTGCCGATCGAGGTAAATCGAATCGTTCGCCTCGCCGACAGACTGCGGCTAATGGCACCGAGCGAGGGAGGGAATCTGGCAGTCGTCTCGCTACAGCCCCTGCTGAACGACATCGTCGCGATACACTCTCCTGCCGCGCAGGAACAACACGTAAAACTTTCTCTTCAGTGCCCGGACGAATTACCTTCCATCTTGGGAGATCCCAGTCAGCTTGTTCAACTGTTCGTGAATCTTCTGAAGAACGCAATTGAGGCCATGCCTGACGGTGGAACAGCCATTATCGAGGCGGAGAGTATCGTCGGCCGCTCGACACCCAGGCGTGTGGCAGTACGTGTTATTGACGAAGGCTGTGGTATAGAGCCGACGGTCCGAGCAAACATTTTTGCACCCTTCTTCACCACAAAACCCTCGGGCACCGGCCTTGGCCTGTCAATCTGTCGCGAGATTGCGGACTTTCATCATGCGCGGCTGGCTCTTCTTCCGCGCGGCAGCCTCGGTGGAACAATCGCAGAGGTCGAGTTCCCGTGTGCTAGTACCCCAAGTACGCCGGGATCAGCATCCACATGATCAATCTCTCGCTCTTCGTCGTTGCGCTAGTAGCTTTCATCCTCGGGCTCTTCGTTTGGTCAGCTCGTCCCGAGAATCGAACCAATCGATCGTTCGGAGCGTTCTCGCTCTGCGTCGCGCTCTGGGTTACTGGTGTTGCTGCCTTTCACACTGGAAGTCATCTCGAGCTATGGGCTCGTTTCACATTCGCTGCCGCTAGTTTGCTGCCGGCTACCTTTCTCGCCTTCGCGCGTCACTACCCAGCCGTTTCGACGTGGCCGACAAGACCATTCATCCGCTTGAACCTTCTCTTGGCGTCCCTGTTTGTAGTCCTCGCGCTCACCACCAGATTGATCGTCGCAGGGGCAGCAATGACGTCCATGGGGCCGACTCGGGATGTTGGTCTGCTCTATCCGGCATTTGGCGTCTACTTTCTCGTGGCCTGGACGACTGCGCTCACCGTGTTCGTCGTCAAATGGCGTCGGGCGAGGGGCGTTGCTCGCATTCAGCTGCACTACCTAGCGCTGGGCTTTTTGATTGCGGGCGCCGGCGGAATCAGCACGAATCTTGTGCTACCTCTGTTTACCGGGCGGACCGAGTACAATTGGGTCGGTCCACACTTCGCTCTGGTTTTCGTCGCCCTCGTCGCCCACG
>JBGPIS010000063.1:0-9259 GCA_041484965.1 Methylomirabilia bacterium | reverse complement strand
CGCGGAGCGCGGCCATGACGACGGGCTTCGGGTAGACGCCGAGTACCACGACACCCGCGAGGCAGAGGATCACGGCGAGCGCGAGGGGGGCGGGCACCAGGATCCGCCCGGTCCGCTCGGGGGGCTCGATGTACATGCGCTTGGCGACGATCAGGTAATAGAAGAGCGCCACTACTGTGAGAACCGCGGCGAGCAGGACCAGCCAGTAGAGCCCGGCGGACGCCGCGGCCCAGAACACGTAGAGCTTTGCCCAGAAGCCCGCCACGAACGGAATGCCGCCGAGCGAAAGCAGGAAGAGCAGCATCGCGAGCGCCAGGAGCGGCGAGCGCTGCGCGAGCCCGCGGAACGCGGCGGTCGCCTCGGAGCCCTCGGAGCGCGCGACCGCCTCGACGACGAGGAAGGCGCCCATGTTCGCGAAGACGTAGGCCACGAGGTAGAACAGGACCATCGCCACGCCCGAGGCGGACGCCGCGGAAACGCCGACGAGCATGTAGCCGATGTGCGCGATCCCCGAGTACGCGAGCAGCCGCTTGGCATTCTGCTGCGGGAGCGCCATGAGGTTGCCGGCGACGATCGTGAGCGTCGCCAGCGCGGCGGCGACGGGGACCCACGCCGCCGCGTGCTCGCCCGTGCCCTCGAAGTAGACGCGGAAGAGCGCCACGAACCCGGCGGCCTTCGGCGCCACGCTGAGCCACGCCACGAACGGCGTGCTGGCGGCCTCGTAGGTGTCCGGCACCCACATGTGGAAGGGGAACGCGGCGATCTTGAACGCGAAGCCCGCGAACGTCGCGAGCAGCCCGAGCAGGAGGAGCGGGGAGCCGGTCCCGGCCGCCTGCGCCACCTTCGCGAGGTCGGTCGATCGTGTCGCGCCGTAGACGAACGAGAGGCCGTACGCCATGACCGCGGAGGAGACGCTGCCCACGAGGAAGAACTTGAGCGATGCCTCCACCGCCTCCTCGCGGCGCTTGAAGAAGCCGGCGAGCACGTAGAGCGGGATCGACATCAGCTCGAACGCCACGAACAGGAGGATCAGGTCGCGCGCCGAGGCGAGGACGAACATCCCGAGGAGTGAGGAGAGGATGAGCAAGTGGTACTCGCCGGCGCGCCGCCCGCCGGCAACCTCGGGGACCGAGAGCGACGCCAGCAGGCCGATGAAGGTCGCGCAGAGGAAGAGGCGTTTGGCGAAGATCGCGAGGCCGTCCTGGACGAACATGCCCCCGAGCGTGGCGCCGGCCGGCGTCACCAGGACGCTCGTGAACCCCAGCACCAGCACGCCGCCGGTCGCGATCCAGGCGATCACGCGCCGGTCGGCGCCGCGGTGACCGAGGTTCACCGCAAAGACGAGCAGCATCAGCGCGCCGAGCCCCAGTTCGAGCAGGAACGCGCGCACGAAATCGACGGGCGGCATCAGGGGCCCACGATCCGCGAGAGGAGTGGCACGGTCGCCGTGTCCACCAGGGCGATCACGAAGCCCGGGACCATCCCGAAGAGGACCAGCACCGCGACCAGAATCACGAGTGCCACCCACTCGGGCCCGCGCGCGTCCTCGAGGTGCTGGAAGTGCGGGGAGGGCGGGCCCCAGAAGATCTGCTTCGCGACCCGCAGCACGTAGACGGCCGTGAGAAACGTCCCCACGACCGCGGCGAAGAGCCACCACGGGTGCCCCGAGCGCCACGCGCCCATGAACGTGAGTAGCTCGGCGACGAAGCCCGCCGTCGCGGGCAGGCCGAGCGACGAGAGGCCGCCGACCGTGAACGCGGTGGCGATGCCGGGCATCACCCTTCCGAAGCCGCCCATCTTCCCGATCTCGCGCGAGTGGGCCTTCTCGTACACGAGCCCGACGAGCGCGAAGAAGAGCCCGGTCATGATGCCGTGGGCGAACATCTGGAAGACCGAACCGTTGAGCCCCGCCTCGGTGAGCGTGGCGGCGCCGAGCAGAACGAGCCCCATGTGCGAGACGGACGAGTACGCGATCACGTACTTGAGGTCCGTCTGCGCCATCGCCGAGAGCGCGCCGTACACGATGTTGATGCACGCGATCGTCCCGACGAGCCCGGCAAGCGCCTGGGCGCCCTCGGGCAGGAGCCCCATACCCATGCGCACCACGCCGTAGGCGCCGAGCTTCATCAGCACGCCCGCGTGGAGCATCGACACGGCCGTCGGCGCCGAGGCGTGGCCGTCGGGTGACCACGTGTGCAGCGGCCAGATGCCGGCGAGGATGCCGAAGCCCAGGTAGAACGCGAAGAACACCCAGCGCTGGACCCCGGGCGCGAAGGACACCGCCTCGAGGTCGAGGAACGAGAAGGACGAGGCGCCGGCGTGGACATAGAGGGCGAAGATGCCGACGAGGATGAACGCGGAGCCGAAGAGCAGATACAGCGTCAGCTTCATCGCGGCGTATTCCTTCGTCCCGACGCCGGTCTCCCGGTACGCCCAGGCAAAGATCCCGCGTGGGCGCACCTCGCCGGTTGAACCCCAGATCCCGATCAGCAGATACATCGGGAGCACCGCGAGTTCGTAGAAGAGGAAAAAGACGAAGAGATCGAGAGAGACGAAGACGCCGTAGACGCCGGTGACGAGCGCCAGGAGCAGCGCATAGAACTCCTGGCTCCGGACCGCGACCGTCCACGAGGCGAACACGCCCGTGAAGATGATGACCGACGTCAGCAGGATCATGAGGAGGCTGATCCCGTCCACGCCGAGCTCGTAGGAGATCCCGAGCGGCGGCACGAGCGGGAGCTTCTCGTAGAACTGGAACCCGGCCGCCTCGCGGTCGTACGCGAGGTAGACGCAGAGCGACAGGAGCGCGGAGACGCCGGTCGTGAGGGCCGCGATCACCCGCACCGCGAGCGGCCGGTGGCGGGCCGTGAACATGATGAGGAGCGCGCCGACGAACGGCGCCCAGGTGATCAGCGAGAGCACGGGCAGCCTCACCGACTCCACCACTGCGCCCAGACGAGGAGGAACAGGACCCCGAAGGCGACGCCGTAGACGTAGTCCTGGGGGCGCCCGCTCTGGGTCCGCCGCAGCAGGTCGCCGCCGCGGAGCGTCCAGGCGGAGACGAAGTTCAGGAGACCATCGACGAGGTAGCGGTCGATCCAGCCGATCAGGCGCGAGAAGCCCAGGATGAAGCCCCGGTAGAGCCCCGCGTAGAGCGCGTCGAGGCCGTAGCGGCGCCGCGCGAGGAAATCAATGGCCGAGACCGGGAACACCGCCGACAGGCGCGCGGGGTCCACCACGCCCCGCTGGTACGTCGCCCACGCGAGCGCGATGCCGCCGGCCGCCAGCGCGACCGAGACGGGCGCGAGCCAGGCGGGGCCGTGGTGCTCGCCGCCGCCCGCGAGGCCGAGGCGGAGGCCGATGAGCACCGTGAGGGCCGCAAGGAGCCAGAGCGGGCCGCGCATCGCCCACGGCGGCTCGTGCGGGTGCCCGGCCGCGTGCGCGCGGCCGAAGAACGCGAGGAAGACGACGCGGAACATGTAGAACGCGGTCAGGAACACGGTCAGCGCCAGCATGGCGAACGACCACGTCATGTCCGCCTCCCAGACGCCCGCGAGGATCGCCTCCTTCGAGAAGAAGCCCGCGAGCGGCGGCACGCCGGCGAGCGCGAGCGTGCCGACGATGAAGACGATCCCGGTCTGCGGCAGCGCTCGGAAGAGCCCGCCCATCCGGAAGATGTCGTTGGTACCGACCGCGTGGATGACCGCACCGGCGCCGAGGAACAGGAGCGCCTTGAACACGCCGTGCGTCAGGAGGTGCAGGAAGCTCGCGTACGGCGCGCCGGCGCCCGCCGCCGCCATCATGTAACCGAGCTGCGAGACCGTCGAGTACGCGAGCACGCGCTTGATGTCGCTCTCGACGCACGCCATGCTCGCGGCGAGCAGCGCCGTGAAGGCGCCGACCGCGCCGACGAGCGCCAGCACGTCAGGCACGAGGACGAAGAGCGGCTGGACGCGCGTGACCAGGAAGACGCCCGCCGTCACCATCGTCGCGGCGTGGATGAGCGCGGAGACCGGCGTGGGCCCCTCCATCGCGTCGGGGAGCCACACGTGGAGCGGGAACTGGGCCGACTTGCCGACGGCGCCGAGGTAGATGAGGAACATGATCGTCCCGAGCCCCTCGATCGCGAGCGCGTGCTCCTGTGCTCGGGCGAAGAGCGCCTGGAACTCGAACGTCCCCGTCGCCGACCACAGCATGACGATCCCGACGATGAAGCCGAGGTCGCCGAGCTTGGTGATCCAGAACGCCTTGACGGCCGCGTTCGCCGCCGACGGGCGCTCGTACCAGTAGCCGATCAGGAGGTAGGAGCAGAGCCCGACGAGCTCCCAGAACACGAACATCTGGATGAACGTGGGCGCCAGCACGAGGCCCAGCATCGAGAACGCGAAGAGCGACTGGTAGGTGTAGTACCGTCCGAGGGACGGCGCCCGCTCGTCGTGGAGGTACGCGAGCGAGTAGACCTGCACGAGGAGCGAGACGAGCGTGACCAGCACGAGCATCGCGCTCGAGAGCGGGTCGACGAGCAGGCCGACGGTGGCCATCGGACCGCCATCGGCGGGGATCCACGCCCACGTCGCGTCGGCCCGCGTCCCGTCGCTCCAGACGACCAGGGCGCAGAGGAGCGCCGCGCCGCTGGCCGCGATCGAGACGCCGCCGGCGAGCCGCCCCGCCCGGCGAAGCGGCGCCACGAGGGCGAGCGCCAGGAACGCGGCGAATGGCAGGCCCAGGACCAGGAGGGGCAGCGAGAGGGCGCCGTCCATCGCGTCAGCCCCGGAGGAGGTCGAGCCGGTCGGCCTCGACCGTCCGCCGCACGCGGAAGATCACGATCACGATCGCGAGCCCCACCGCCACCTCGGCGACGGTGATCGCGATCGTGAAAAGCGCGAAGATCACGCCGGCGAGGTCACCGTGGAAGCGGGCGAAGGCGACCAAATTGATGTTCACCGCGTTGAGCATCAGCTCGATGCCGAGCAGGATGCCGACCGCGTTGCGCCGCGTGAGGACGCCGAAGAGCCCGATCGCGAAGACCAGCGCCGCGAGCGTCAGGTACGCGTTGAGGTTCATTCGTCGCCCGCTCAGTCCTCGGTCCGCGCGAAGTAGAGCGCGCCGAGCAGCGCCACGACCAGCAGCACCGCGAGCAGTTCGAGCGCGACGGCGAAGGGGCCCATGAGCGCGCGGCCGATCGCGCCGGTGAGGTCCGGGGGCGGCGCGGGCCGGCCGGCCGGCCAGGGGGCCCGGATGAGGAACCCGGCCACGCCGGCGAACACGGCCGCGGCGACGACGGCGCCGTTGGCGACGTAGCGACTCGTCTGCGTGATCCGCTCGCCCACGAGGCGCTCGGTCAGCATGATCGCGAAGACCACGATCGTCACGACGCCGCCGGCGTAGAGCAGGAGCTGGACGCCGAACAGGAACGGCGCGTCCAGCAGGAGGAAGACCAAGCCCGTCGCCACGAGCGCCGCGGCCAGGTAGAGGACCGCGTGGAAGAGGTTGGGCGTGAGGACGACGGCGAGACTCGAGGCGAGCAGCACCGCGGCCACCCCCCAGAATCCCGCGATCTCCAGCGTCACTCGGCCGGCTCCTTCGCGTCTCCCTTGCCCCCCGGGGCGACAGCCTTCGCCGGCTTCGGGGGCGCCTGCATGTCGCGCAGCCTGTTCCCAGTCGCCCAGGACGGCTCGAACTCCAGCCCGAGCGCGTGGAGCCGGTCCTTGTCGAGGAGCATCTCGCGGCGGTCGGCCGTCGCCAGGTCGAACGTCTTCAGCATGATGATCGCGTCGGTCGGGCAGACCTGGACGCACAGCTCGCAGAACTCGCACGCGTAGAGCTCGAGCGTGAACGTCTTGGCCCAGTTCCGCTTCTCGGCCTTGAGCATCTCCACCTTGATGACCTGCGGCGGGCAGATGTACTCGCAGAGCCGGCAGCCGATGCAGTTCTCCTCGCCGGTCTCCGGGTCGTAGGTGAGCGCCAGGATCCCCCGGAAGCGGTCGGGGTAGGCGCGCGTGACGTCGGGGTACCGGAGCGTCACGGGCTTGCGGAAGAAGTTCCGTAACGTGATACCCATCGCGCGTCCGACGGCACCGACGAGCTGGCCGAGCTCGCCCCAGAAGCCCTGCGGCCGGCCGCCGCCGTTAAGCCCCACCAGCGCCTCGCGTGGCGACCCAGAGTCCGGTCGCGAGCAGCAGGACGAGCGTCGCGGGCAGCAGGAGCTTCCACGAGATCGCGAGGATCTGGTCCACGCGGATCCGCACGAAGCTCCAGCGCACCCAGGTCACAAGCAGGAAGATGAGGACGGCCTTCAGCAGGAACCAGAGCGGCCCGAGCCACGCCGGCCCGGGCCCGAGCCAGCCGCCGAGGAAGAGGAGCGCGCCGAGGAAGCTCGTGCCGAGCATGTGGGCGTACTCGCCGAGCTGGATCAGCGCGAACTTCATGCCGCTGTACTCGACCCGGAAGCCGGCGACGAGCTCCGACTCGGCCTCGAGGATGTCGAACGGCACGCGGTTCTCGGCGGCGAGCGTTGCGATCAGGAAGGCCAGGAACGCGAGCTGGCCTAGCACCGGGTAGCCGACGAACCAGAGATCCCGCTGCGCGGCGACGATCGCCGAGAGCTGGAGCGATCCCGCGAGGAGCACGGGCACGAGCGCGGCAAAGATGAACGGCAGGTCGTACGAGATGATCTGGTTGACCGCGCGCATCGCCGACAGGAGCGCGTACTTGTTGTGCGAGCCCCAGCCGCCCATGAAGAGGCCGACGATCTCGAGCGAGGAGATGGCCAGGAAGAACAAGACGCCGATGTTCAGATCCGCCACCCCGAGCCCCGGAGCGAACGGGATCGTCGCGTAGATCAGGAGGCAGGGCACGAGAAAGACGATCGGCGCCAGGTTGAACACCCAGCGGTCGGCGGCCGTCGGGACGATGTCCTCCTTCAGCATGAGCTTGAGCGCGTCGGCGACGGGCTGCAGCCACCCGTGCGGGCGGCCGACGTAATACGGCCCGATCCGCGACTGTATCCGCGCCGCGAACTTCCGCTCGAGGAGCGTCACGTAGGCCACCAGCACGAGGAGGGCGTTCAGCACGATGAACGCCATGAGCGCGTGCCAGGCCAGGGGCGTCACCGATCCACCTCGCCGAAGACCGGGTCCACCGAGCCCATGATCGCGACGACGTCCGCCACCTTGTGCCCCGGGACGATGTGCGGCAGGACCGCGAGGTTCGAGAACGAGGCGCCCCGCCATTTCATGCGGTAGGGCTTCGCGCTGCCATCGCTGACGATGTAGCAGCCGACCTCGCCGCGCGGCCCCTCGATCCGCACGTAGCCCTCGCCCTTCGGCACGCGCACCTGCCCCACCGACTTGACGCCGGGCCGCGAGGAGATGGGCCCCTCGGGCAGGCCGTCGAGCGCCTGCCGGACGATCTTGATGGACTCGCGGAACTCGACCATCCGCACGAGGTAGCGCGCGTAGCAGTCCCCGGCGGTCTCCACGGGCACGACGAAGTCGAAGTCCTGATAGGAGGAGTACGGCTCGGCGCGCCGGATGTCGTACGTCACGCCCGAGCCGCGGATGAGCGGCCCCGACACGCCGACCTCCTGAGCGAGCTCGCGCGAGATGACGCCGACGCCCTGCGTCCGCAGGAGGAAGAATGCGTTGCCGTCGAGCATCGCCTCGTACTCGTCGATGCGCTTCGCCATGAAGTCCACGGTCGCGCGGACCTTCTTGTCCCAGCCCGCCGGGGCGTCGTAGCGCGTGCCGCCGATCTGGTGGAAGCCGTAGAGGAGCCGCGCGCCCGTCAGCTCCTCGAAGAGGTCGAGGATCATCTCGCGCTCGCGGATGCAGTAGAGAAACACCGTCGCGCCGCCCCCGAGCGCGCCGCCCATGTCCATGCACCAGGTGCCGAGCCAGAGGCAGTGCGACGCGATCCGCTGCAGCTCGGCCGCGATCACGCGCAGGTACTGGGCGCGTCGGGGGACCTCGAACTTCCCGACCCGCTCGACGGCGGAGACGTACGCCAGCTCCGAGGTCATCGCGGCGACGTAGTCGGTCTTCGACGCGATCGACGGGTACTGCACGTACGTGAGCGTCTCGCCGAGCTTCTCGTGACAGCGGTGGAGGTAGCCGATGACCGCGTCCACGGCAACGACCGTCTCGCCCTCGAGGGTGAGGATCATGCGGAAGACGCCATGGGACGACGGGTGCTGAGGCCCCATGTTCATCATGAGGCGCTCGTTGCCTCCGTAGCCCAGCTCGACGACCTGCTGCTGCGTGTCGGGCATCTACCGCATCGGCGAGGCGGGCGCCGGGTTGAGGACGATCGACCGCATCTCGGCGAGGAGCGGCGCCGACTTGGCGAGGAAGCCCTGCCACTCCGGGTCCTGGACCACCTTGGCGCGCACGGCCGCCCTGTCGTTCAGGTCGCGGTACGCCCAGAGGTGGACGACCTCGTTGAGCTGGGCCACCTCGGTCTGCCAGAGGCCGACGTTCTTCGAGTACTTCTCGCGCACGGGCATGATCGCCTTGAAGTGGCCGAGCCACTCCGCCGCCTTGCCCACGTGCGCACGGTACCAGCGCAGCTCGTACACGTGGCCGCTGTCCGTCGGCGGCTGGAGCGGCAGCACGGCCGAGAGGATCTTGTTCTCCTGCGCCTGCAGCATCGGCCGGATCTTCGGGACGTAGCCCTGCGTCCAGTCGGTGTTCTTCTGGAGCTCGGCGCGCAGGCGCTCGCGCTCGTCCAGGCTCGGGTAGCTCCAGAGGTGCACGAACTGGTTGAGCGTGCCGAACTCGGTCGTCCACGAACCCTCGAGCCTGCCGTACTTGTCGCCCCGCGTCGGGCGGCCGACCTCCGCGTTGAGCTTGAGGTACTCGCCCTGCTTGCCCGGAATCAGCGTGTAGGTCCTGAGCTCGTAGATCATCGTCGGCTCCTCCTGTGAGGGGTCATCGGTACGGGGTGAACGGGGCGTCGACGGCGTAGTCCTTCCGCAGCGGGTAGCCCTCCCAGTCCTCGGAGAGAAGGATCCGCCGGAGATCGGGATGGCCCTCGAAGACGACGCCGAACATGTCGTAGCACTCGCGCTCCATCCAGTCGGCGCCGCGCCAGAGCCCGACCAGCGACGGGCAGCGCGTCTCGCCCGCGCCGAGCGTCGTCCGCATCAGCACGGCGAGCCCCGCGTCGAGGTTCTCGACGCGGCACAGCACCTCGAGCCCCTGCTCCTTCCAGTCCACCGCGGTGAGCCAGTTGAAGTAGCGGCAGCCGAGCTCCTGCTTCG
>JBGPIS010000062.1:0-9410 GCA_041484965.1 Methylomirabilia bacterium | reverse complement strand
TTCACCCGCGCGTGGGGGGCCCCCGGGGGGGGGGGGGGGGGCGTCCCGCCCCCCGGCCCCCCCCCCCCCGCCGGGCGCTCGCCCCCGGCGCGGCGCGCCCCCGCCACGGGGCAGCGGTGGCCGCCGGCGCCGATCACCACCCCTGCCTCGAAGGCGCCGGCCGCCGTCTCCACCCGCACGCCATCGGGCCCGGCGGTGACGGCCCGCACGCGGAGACCGTCGCGGACATCGGCGCCGGCGGCCGCCGCGCGCTCGAGCAGGTAGTGGTCGAACTCGCGGCGGATGATGCCGTAGCTCGCGGGGCGGCGCCAGCGGGTCTCGTGACGCGCGCCCTCGAACTCGAGCGCGCAGGCGTCGAAGCCCTGGATGGTCAGGGGATACTTCTCGGGATCGAGCTCGAGGTCGGCGAGCGCTGCCGGCGTCACCCAGCCTGCGCAGATCTTGACGCGCGGGAACACGGCGGCGTCGAGCACGAGCGTGCGGACGCCCGCCCGCGCCAGCCGCCACGCCGCCGTGCTGCCGCCTGGGCCGCCGCCGACCACGATCGCCTCCCAGACCGCCACCGTCACCCCTTCCACATCGAGGCGAGGATCCGGAGCCGTCGCGACAGCGAGAGGTTCAGCTCCTCGACGATGTTGCCCACCCCCATCGCCGCGAAGAGGTCGCCCTCGATGTCGATCGCCGACTCCACGAAGGCCTCGGCGAAGTTGAGGGGCGAGGGGTCGCGCACGAGCCGGAGGAAGGCCTCGGGCGTGTGGATGACCACCGTGAAGGCGGGCGGGCCCTTGCCGACGGGGACGTCCGTGCCGTCCCAGAGGCGGAAGGCGAACGGTTGTGCGATATGGCCGAAGACCTGCCCGAGGATTACCGCTGCCCGGTGCGACGAGGACCGCGAGGCGAGCCGAGCAATCATCGCGTCTCCTCCGGAGGCCCGATTGTACAGCGCCCGGTGGTGGAGTTGGAGCGCTTCAATCGCGGCCGAGGGCGCTATAATCCGCATACCCTAAGGAGGACCGCATGGCGAAGACCCGACTGAGCCGTCGCACGTTCTTGAAAACCGCCGCGGCCGGCGCGGCGGTCGCCGGCTTTCCGCTGCCGCTCCGCGCCCAGCCGAAGACGTTCAAGATCGGCGCGATCCATCCCGTGACCGGGCCGCTCGCCGAGCCCGGCCAGGCGTGCCGCCTCGGCGCCCAGATGGCGATGGAGGCGATCAACGCGGTCGGCGGCATCAAGTCGAAGGGCGGGATGAAGCTCGAGCTGATCGTCGGCGACACACAGACCAAGCCCGAGAACGGCCGCCTTGAGGCCGAGCGCGCCGTGAGCCTGGGCGCCCAGATGCTGCTCGGGTCGTTCGACTCCGGCAGCACCGCCGCCATGGTGTCGGTCGCCCAGCAGAAACGCGTGCCGTTCCTCGTGGACATCGGGGCGGCCGACCCGATCACGGCGAACGTCGCGAAGTCGGTGAAGGAGGGCCAGCAGAAGGTCCAGTACGTCTACCGCAACTTCCCGACGGGCTCGGGCTTCGGGCGGAAGGCCGTGCAGTACTTCACCGAGATCTTCAAGGAGGCCGGCGTGACACCGAAGCGGGTCGTGCTCATGCACGCCAACGACCTCTTCGGCCAAAACCAGGCGCGGGGCTTCATGGCCGCCTACAAGGCCGCCAAACCCGCGTGGCAGGTCGTCGAGGACGAGATCATCGCGTGGCCGGAGCCGCCGTCGGATCTCTCGACGGAGGTGTCGAAGGCCAAGGCCTTGAAGCCCGACGTCATCGCGCCCATCACCCGGCCGGCGTCCGCACAGCTCCTCCTGCCGGAGATCCGGAAGCAGCGCATCGAGATCATGGGCATCGTCAGCCCGGGCAGCCCCGGGCTCTACGAGGCCGGCCAGCTCGCGGCGCTCAAGGAGGACCTCGAGTACGTGCTGGTCAGCGTGCCGTGGCCGAACTTCAAGAACCCGAAGACGAAGACGCTTGCCGAGGAGTACCAGAAGCGCTCGGGCGGGAAGACCTTCGACACGAACTCGGGCTACTCGTACGACGCGGTGTTCGTCATCGCCGACATCCTCGAGCGCGCCGCGACGCTCGACGACCCCGACGCCATCGTGGACGCGATGAGGAAGACGCACTACACGGGCGGCCTCATGGTGTACGGCGGCCCGATCGTCTTCAACGAGCTCGGCGACAACCCGAACGCGATCCCGACGATGATCCAGATCCTCGGCCAGAAGCCCGTCGCCGTCTGGCCGAAGGACGCGGCCCTCCAGAAGTTCGTGTTCCCGCGACCGAAGGCCTAGGACACCAGGGCAGCGGGGGCCGGAGCCCCTCCTCGACCACGTCGACAACAGCTTACGGGTCTCGGAGGGGCATCCGGCCCCCGCTGCCCTCCAGTCGCTTCCCATGGATCTGACCCTCGTTCTGCAGGGGCTGCTGAGCGGGCTGCTGTTCGGCGGCGTGTACAGCCTCATGGCCGTGGGCCTCACGCTCATCTTCGGCGTGATGCGCGTCGTGAACTTCGCCCACGGCGACATGATGGTGTGGGGGATGTACCTCGCCTTCCTCCTCTCCACGCGCGCGGGCGTCGACCCCTATCTCGGCTTCGGCCTTTGCGCCGCGGCGCTGTTCGTGGCCGGGCTCGCGGTGCAGCGCGGGCTCGTGGACCGCATCGTCGACGCGCCCCACGAGATGCAGATTCTCCTGATGCTGGGCGTGGCGCTGGTGCTCGAGAATTCGGCGCTCCTGGCCTTCGGCCCGGAGCCCGCGCGGGTCCGCTCGCCGCTCGCGAGCGCGACGGTCTGGTTCGGACCGGTGTTCGTGGACATCGCCCGGCTGGTGACCTTCAGCGTCGCGATCGTCCTGACGTGGGCACTCTACCTGTTTCTGTTCCGCACGGACCTGGGCAAGACGATGCGCGCCGCCGCCGATAATTCCTACGGCGCGCTCGTGATCGGCACCGACGTGCGCCGCGTCTACGCGGTGGCCTTCGGCATCGGCGCGGCGTGCGTCGGCGCCGCGGGGGCGCTCGTCTCGCCGATCCTCCCATTCCAGCCACCGACCGGGCTCTCGCTCTCGGTGACGTCGTTCAACATCGTCATCATCGGGGGCATGGGGAGCCTCCTCGGCGCGTTCGTCGGTGGCCTGCTCGTGTCGGTCGCCGAGTCGCTGGGCGCGGTGTTCCTCAGGCCCTCGCTCAAGGAGCTGGTCAGCTTCTCGCTCCTGATCCTGATCCTCCTGTTCCGGCCGGCAGGCCTCTTCGGCAAGCGCACGCCGTGAGGTGGGCGGGGCTCGCGGCGGTGCTGGGGCTGCTGGCGCTGCCGGCGCTGCTCAACTCGTACGCGGTGGCGATCTTCATCCTCATCTTCTTCTACGGCTTCCTCGGGCAGGCCTGGAACATCGTCGGGGGCTACGCGGGCCAGCTCTCGGTGGGCCACGCGGCGTTCGTCGGCGTCGGCGGCTACACGGCGGCGATGCTCTCGATCGAGAAGGGGATCACGCCGTGGATCGGCATGCTTGCGGGCGCCGTGTTGGCGGCGGCTCTGGGCGCGGTGATCGGCTACCTCGGTTTTAGATTCGGCCTCCGCGGCTTCTACTTCGTGCTCCTGACCGTCGCGTTCGCGGAGGTGTGCCGCATCCTCGTGTCGAACATCGACGCGCTCGGCGGCGCGCTCGGCCTCTACATCACCTTCACGGGCGACCCGCGGCAGTTCCAGTTCCAGGACCAGCGGGCGTATTACTACATCGCGCTCGGCCTCATGCTCCTCGCCACGGGCGTCGCCGCCCTGATCGAGCGCCGGCGCTTCGGGATCTACCTGACGGCGATCCGCGAGGACGAGAGCGCGTGCGAGGCGCTCGGCGTCCCCACGTTCAGGTACAAGATGCTGGCGATGGTCGTGTCGTCTTTCCTCACGGGCCTGGGCGGCACGTTCTACGCCTTCTACCTCTTCTCGCTCCAGCCGAACACGGTCTTCGGCATCCCGCTCTCGGTCGAGATCATCATTCGCCCGATCATCGGCGGCTCCGGCACCCTGCTCGGGCCCATCCTCGGCTCGTTCATCCTGACGCCGCTCGGCGAGGTCTCGCGCTACTACTTCGGGCAGGGTGGCCTGTACGGCGCCCACCTCATCGTGTACGGCCTGCTCCTGATCGCGGTCGTCCTGTTCCTGCCGCAGGGCGCGTATCCGTACCTCGCGCGGCGCTTCGGCCGCCGTCCCCAGGCGTGATGGCGCCGCTCCTCGAAGTCACCGCGCTCTCGAAGCGGTTCGGTGGCCTGCAGGCGGTGAAGGATCTCTCGCTCCGCGTCGGAGACGGGGAGATCGTCGCGCTGATCGGACCGAACGGCGCGGGCAAGACGACCGCGTTCGCCCTGATCTCGGGCTTCCTCACGCCCGACTCGGGCGAGATCGGCTTCCGCGGCCGCTCGCTCAAGGGGCTCGCGCCCCACGAGGTCTGTGCGCTCGGGATGGTGCGGACGTTTCAGATCATGCGCCCCTTCCCGCGGCTGTCCGTCGTGCGCAACGTCATGATCGGCGCGCTCGGGCGGAACGCGGACCCGCGGGAGGCCGAGGCGCGGGCCCGCGCCGTGCTCGAAGAGTTGGGGCTCGCCCCGAAGGCCGGTCACCCGGCCGGGAGCCTCACGCTCGCCGAGCGCAAGCGGCTCGAGCTCGCCCGCGCGCTGGCGACCGAGCCCGTGCTCCTGCTCCTCGACGAGGTCATGTCGGGGCTCAACGACACCGAGACCGAACGGCTCGTCGAGGAGATCCGCGCCATCAACGCCCGCGGCGTGGCGATCCTCCTGATCGAGCACGTGATGCGCGCCGTCATGTCGCTCGCGCAGCGCATCGTCGTCCTGAATTACGGCGAGCAGATCGCCGAGGGCCGGCCAGAAGACGTCGCCGGAAACCCGCGGGTGATCGAGGCGTACCTGGGAGACGAAACCGAAGCCGGGCCGCTCCCATCCCAGCCCACCCACGGATCGAGCCGGCCTCGCGGAGATCTATAGTGTCGTCGCTGCTCCGGCTCGAGGGCATCGAGGCCGGCTACGGTGACATGACCGCCGTCCGCGGCGTCTCGCTGGAGGTCCGGGCGGGCGAGATCGTCGCGATCATCGGGTCGAACGGCGCCGGCAAGACGACCACGCTCCGCGCGATCTGCGGGCTCATCCCGCTCCGGCGCGGCGTGGTCGAGCTCGACGGCCGGCGGCTCCACGGCCACACGCCTGCCGCGATCGTCGCGGGCGGGGTCGCGCACGTCCCCGAGGGCCGCCAGCTCTTCCCCACGATGACGGTGCTCGAGAACCTCGAGCTGGGCGCGCGCACGGCCGAGAGCCGACGGCTGCGGGAGGAGACGCTCGCGCGCGTGTTCACGCTCTTTCCGCGCCTCGCCGAGCGGAAGAAGCAGCTCGCCGGCACGCTCTCCGGTGGCGAGCAGCAGATGACCGCCGTCGGCCGCGCGCTCATGGCGCGCCCGCGCCTCCTGATGCTCGACGAGCCCTCGCTGGGCCTGGCGCCGGTCATGGTGGCGTCGATCTTCGAGAACCTCGCCCGCATCAACCGGGACGGCGTGACGATCCTGCTCGTCGAGCAGAACGTGCCGCGGGCGCTCCGGCTCTCGCACCGTGCCTATGTCCTCGAGAACGGCACGATCGCCCTCGAGGGCGAGAGCGCGCGGCTCCTCGCCGACGAAGGCATCAAGCGCGCCTACTTCGGGCGCTGAGCCGGTGACACCGGTGCAGGTGCGCGCGCTCCGCGTCGGGGAGGTCGTGCTCTTCAAGGACGTACGTCGCCGAAGACGCGGGGCGCCCGCTCGGCCTGGTCTTCGGCCTTTTCGACCGCGAGCGACCGAGCGTCGGCCGCGTCGGCGGCATGTGGGTCGCGCCCGAGGTCCGGGGCCGCGGCGCAGGGCAGGCGTTACTCGACGCCGTCGGCGTCTGGGCCCGAGCACGCGGACTCGAGCGGCTCGAACTCTGGGTCACCGAGGGGAATTCCGCGGCCGCGAGGCTCTACCGGCGCGCGGGCTTCATCGAGACGGGCGCCCGGGACGTGCTGCCAGCCAACGCCGCGCTCCAGACGATCCAGATGGCTCGCGCTATACTATCCACCCCATGACGAGCCCGATCATCATCGAGGCGGTCCGGACGCTGATCGAGCGGCGCGACCTCACGCGCATCGAGGCCGCCGCGGCGATGGAAGCGATCATGTCCGGCGCGGCCACGGACGCGCAGATCGCCGCGTTCCTCACGGCGCTCCGGATGAAGGGCGAGACCGTCGAGGAGCTGATCGGCTTCGCCCAGGTGATGCGCCAGAAGGCCGTGCGGGTCCGCGCCCACGCCGGCGAGGTCGCCGGACTCACGGGCACCGACCGCGACATGCTCGTCGACACGTGCGGCACGGGCGGGGACGCGGCCGGCACGTTCAACGTCTCCACGGCGACCGCGTTCGTCGTCGCGGGCGCCGGGCTCCGCGTCGCCAAGCACGGCAACCGCTCGGTCTCCTCGCTCTGCGGCTCGGCCGACGTCGTCGAGACGCTCGGCATCAACCTCGAGCTGACGCCGCAGAAGGTCGCGCGCTGCATCGAGGAGGCCGGCATCGGATTCCTCTACGCGCCCTTGTTGCACACGGCGATGAAGCACGTCATGGCGGCGCGGCGTGAGATGGGCGTCCGGACCGTGTTCAACATGCTAGGGCCGCTGACCAACCCGGCCGGGGCGAACGCCCAGGTCATCGGCGTCTATGCGGCCGCGCTCACCGAGCCCCTCGCCCGCGTGCTCGCCGAGCTCGGCACGCACCGGGCGTTCGTCGTCCACGGATGCGACAACCTCGACGAGATCTCGAACACCGGCGAGAGCCGGATTTCCGAGGTGCGCGAGGGCGTCGTCCGCAGCTTCACGGTGCGCCCCGAGGACTTCGGCCTGCCGCGCGCCTCGATCGCCGACCTGCTCGGCGGGGACCGCGAGCAGAACGCCGAAATCATCCGCGCGGTCCTCGGCGGCGAGCCCGGCCCCAGGCGCGACATCGTCCTGATGAACGCCTCCGCCGCGCTCGTGGCGGGCGGCCGGGCGCGCGACCTCAAAGAGGGCGTAGAGCTCGCGGCCCGGTCGATCGACTCGGGCGCCGCGCGCGGCAAGCTCGACCGCCTCATCGCCCTCTCCCAGACGCTCGCCCAGGAGAAGTAGCTCGGGCCGCTTGCGCAAAGCGGCCCCCAGACTCTAAAATAGGCTCCGTCGCGGCGCGCCAAGTTCCCTTCGGCGTTGCCGTTCGTCTCTCTACCATGGCCGGCGCTCCCGCGACTTGGTCGGCCCAGTAGAGTTCTAGAACACTGAGGTTCAATGAACGGAACGAAGGTGAACGGACGCGTCAACAGCCGGGTGCCCCGCTACCACCGCATCGCGGAAGCGCTGCGCGAGCGGATCCGTGGCGGCGAGCTCGCGCCCGGCGCGCGCCTCCCCAACCAGCGGCAGCTCGCGAAGAGCTTCGGCGTGACGCTGATGACGCTGCGCCAGGCGCTGGAGGTCCTCGAGCGCGAGCACCTCATCGCGCGGCGCCACGGTCTCGGGACGTTCGTCGCCGCGCCGTCCATCGACTACGACATCCTCCAGCTCCGCCGCTTCGCCGGCGACCTCCAGGCCAAGGGCGAGCACGTGGCCACGCGCCTGGTGGGCACCCGGTTCACCGTGCCCGACCGCCGCGTGACGGACGCGCTCGGCGCAGGTCCGCGCGCGCGCGTCCTCGTGATCGAGCGCCTGCGTCTCGTGGACGGCCATCCGATGAGCCTCCAGCGCTCGTTCCTGCCGGCCCGCATCGGCGACGAAGTGATCCGCGCGGACCTGGCACGCACGCCCCTCCACCAGGTGCTCGAGTTCAAGCTGGGCCTCGTCATCGAGCGCGCGAGCGAGACGGTCTCCGCCGTGCGGCTCGGGCGGGGCGAGGCGCGCGAGCTCGGCTGCCGCCCGGGCGCGCCCGCCTTCGAGTCCGAGCGCGTCTCGTTCGACGCTGGCGGCGCGCCCATCGTCTTCGATCGCGCGTTCATCCCGGGCGACCGCTTCCGGATCACCCGCGAACTCCATTACGAAGGAGCGACCTCATGAAGATCCTGGTGGCGATCAAGCAGGTGCCCGACACGGCGACGCAGATGAAGATCGGCGCCGACCCGAAGGCGATCGACACCGCGGGCATCACGTGGATCGTCTCGCCCTACGACGAGTACGCCGTCGAGGAGGCCCTGCGCATCAAGGAGAAGCGCGGCCAGGGCGAGGTGGTGGCGGTCTCGCTCGGCCCCGACCGCGTGAAGGAGGCGCTGCGCTCGTGCCTCGCGACGGGCTGCGACCGCGCGATCCACCTGAACGACGCCGCGTGGAACGATGCCGACACGCTCACGACGGCCCGGGCGCTCGCCGCCGTCATCAAGCAGGAGGCGCCGCAGCTCGTGCTCTGCGGGCGCCAGGCGATCGACGACGACATGGGCGCGGTGGCGGCGCAGCTCGCCGAGCTGCTCGGCTGGCCGTGCGCCTACTGGATCATGGAGGAGTCCGTGGACGCGGCCGGCACGACCGTGCGCGCGGCGCGCCAGGTCGAGGGCGGGCTCGAGGTCTTCGATCTCCCGCTTCCCGCGGTGCTCGCGGCTCAGAAGGGGCTGAACGAGCCCAGGTACCCGACGCTGAAGGGCATCATGGGCGCGAAGAAGAAGGAGATGCGGGACGTGAAGGCGTCCGACCTCGGGTGGGCAGCCGAGCCGCCGCAGCTCTCGATCGTCGGCCTCGAGGCGCTCCCGCCCCGTCCCCCCGGGCGCGTGATCCAGGGCGACGTGCCGACGGCGGTGAAAGAGCTCGTGCGCTCGCTGCGCGAAGACGCGAAGGCCATCTGAGAGGGCGGGAGACCATGGCAAACGCTTTCTGGTGCATCGTCGAGGACGACCGGCAGGGCCTGCCGAAGAAGGTGATGGCGGAGGTCGTGGGCGAAGCCGCGCGCCTTTCGGGCGGCCAGGTCGAGGCGGTGTGGCTGACGGACAAGGCCAGCGACGCCGGGCTCACGCAGCTCGGGGAGTGGGGCGTGACCCGCGTCTGGCTCTTCGAGAACGCGGCGTATGCGCCGTACCGGAGCGAAGTGTGGACGGGCGCTGTCGCCGCGCTGGTGGCGAAGGAGTCACCGAAGGCCATCCTCGGCCCGGTGACGACCCGCCAGCGCGAGTTGGTCGCGCGGCTCGCCGCGCGGCTCGGCGTCGGCCTCGCCGCCGACTGCGTGGCGTTTGCGATGGAGGGCGACAGGCTCCTCGCGACTCGCCCGATCTACGCGGGCAAGATCCTGTCCAGGGTCGCGTGGGCGAAGAGGCCGTGGGTCGCCACGCTCAGGCCGAACGTGTTCCGTCCGGCCGAGGCCCGGCCCGGCAGGACGGCCGCCATCGAGCGGCCCGCCGTGCCGCC
>JBGPIS010000061.1:0-9428 GCA_041484965.1 Methylomirabilia bacterium | reverse complement strand
GTCAAGGGTGCGATGTTCGGCTTCGGGCGGATCCTCGGGTCCAACGTGGACCCGCTGAACCCCTACTTCGTGGACCTGGCGAACGCGATGCCGCACGATCCGGCGAAGGCCAAGAAGCTCCTCGCCGAGGCCGGCTACCCGAACGGCTTCGAGGCGGTGCTGAAGGTCGTGCCGCAGTACTACTACACCGTGCGCACGGGCGAGATCCTCGTGAACCAGCTCCAGAAGGTCGGCGTGAAGGTGAAGATCGAGCAGATCGAGTGGGGGCAGTGGCTCTCCCGCGTCTGGCGCGAGGCCGACTACGACCTCACGATCATCGGCCACGCCGAGCCGTGGGACATCAACAACTACGCGAACCCGAAGTACTACTTCCGCTACGACAGCGCGAAGTTCCAGGAGCTCTTCAAGAAGTCTGAAGTCACGATCGAGGACCGGGCCCGGCGCGAGCTCTACGTCCAGATGCAGAAGATGCTCGTCGAGGACGCGCCTGCCGTGTGGCTCTACGTCCACCCGCGACTCGCCGTGACGAAGAAGGGCGTCCAGGGGCTCTGGAAGGACCTGCCGATCCCGGCGTTCGACCTCTCCGAGGTCTCGTGGGCCAAGTAGCGCGGCCGGTCGCGTAGGCGCGTGCGGCGGTACGTCCTGAGGAGGGTCGCGACGCTCGTCGCGACCCTCCTTCTCGTCTCCGTCCTGGTGTTCGTCGTCATCCGCGTGCTCCCCGGCGATCCCGCGCTGGTGATCATGGGCACCGAGGGCAGCCCGGAGGCCGCCGCGCGCCTGCGCGAGGCGATGGGGCTCAACCGGCCCATCGTGGTCCAGTACGCGGACTGGCTCTGGCACGCGCTGCGGGGCGACCTCGGCGTGTCCATCCAGTACGACGTGCCCGTGGGCCGTCTCGTCCTGAGCCGGCTGCCGCTCACCCTGCCGCTCACGCTGATGGCAGCCGGGCTCATGGTGCTCACGGCGCTCCCGCTCGGGCTCTACGCGGCCACGCGCCACCGGCGGGTGGGGGACTACGCGGCGATGGTCGTCTCACAGGTCGGCATCGCGGTCCCGTCGTTCTGGGCCGGGCTCCTGCTCATTCTCCTCTTCTCCGTGCGGCTCGGCTGGGTGCGGTCCGGCGGCTTCGAGGGCTGGTCTGGCGGGCTCTGGCCGGGCGTGAGGTCGCTCCTCCTGCCGGCGGTCGCGCTCGGCCTCTTCCAGGCCGCGGTGCTCGTGCGCGCCACGCGCTCCTCGGTGCTCGATGTGCTGCGTGAGGATTACGTGCGCACGGCCCGCGCCAAGGGCGTGCGTGAGACGCTCGTGCTTGGCAAGCACGCGCTCCGGAACGCGCTGATCCCGGTCGTGACCGTCGCCGGCATCCAGCTCGGGCAGCTCATGGCGGGCTCCATCGTCCTCGAGTCGGTGTTCGCGCTCCCGGGGCTCGGGCGGCTCGCCCTCGGCGCGATCACGGCGCGCGACCTGCCGGTCGTCCAGGGTGTGACGCTCTTCGTCGCCTCGTGCATCGTCCTGATCAACTTCGCCGTGGATCTGGCGTACGGCTTCCTCGACCCGCGCATCCGCCATGAGTGAAACGCGATGAGCCGGCGGCAGCCGCTCAGGCACGTCACCTTCGCGCTCGGCGTCGCGATCACGGCGCTGCTCGTCCTGACCGCGGCGCTGAGCTTCGTCTACACGCCGAAGGATCCGCTCGCGATGTCCATCTCCGGCCGCCTCCAGGGACCGTCGGGCGACCACCCGTTCGGCACCGACCAGTACGGCCGCGACGTGCTGTCGCGCGTGATGCGGGGCGCCGTCACGTCGATCGCGGTGGGTGTCGTCGCGGTCGGGATCGGCGCGGGCCTCGGGGTCCTCCTCGGCATCCTGAGCGGCTACGTGGGCGGCTGGCTCGACGAGGGTTGCATGCGGCTGATCGACGCGCTCCAGGGGTTTCCGGCGATCCTCTCGGCGCTGCTCTTCGCGGCCGTCTTCGCGCCCGGCGTCGTCATCAGCATGGTGGCCATCGGCATCGCGTTCGTGCCGGCCTTCGCCCGGCTCACGCGCGCGGGCTTCCTCGAGCTCGCGCCGCGCGAGTTCGTCGTCGCGGCCCGCGCGCTCGGCGCCCGCGACCTGCGCCTGATCACGGGCCACATCCTCCCGAACACGCTCCCGCCGCTGATCATCCAGGCGACGACGAGCTTTCCGGTCGCGATCCTCGCGGAGGCCGCGCTGGCGTACCTGGGGCTCGGCACGCAGCCACCCCATCCCTCCTGGGGGCTCATGCTGAAGGAGGCGCAGAACTTTCTTTCCCTGAACCCGTGGTTCGCGGTCTTCCCGGGCGGGGCGATCGCGCTCACCGTGCTCGGCCTCAACCTCCTGGGCGACGGGCTTCGCGACCTGCTCGACCCGAAGACGGCGTGAGTCTGAGATTGACTTTGACCGCGGAGTGTCGTTATCGTAACGGGTGGTTTCGGCGCAGTCCCGCTGGCGTTTTGGCCAGCGAATCCAGGGGCCTGGGCCTCGGAGAGAATGGAGACATGAAGGTTTTCAGCACTTCGTTCACGCTGTCGAGTGAGGACCGCACGGAGGTTTCCGATATCACGAAGCTCGTGCGCGACGCGGTCCAGGAGTTCCCGATCTCCGCGGGCATCGCGCTCATCAACACGATGCACACGACCTGCGCGCTGTTCATCAACGAGTTCCAGAGCGCCCTCATCGACGATCTCAAGGCCCTCATCGAGCGGCTCGTGCCGGAGCGGAACAGCTACCGCCACGACGACCCGCGCGTGTCGGACTGCGAGCGCGGCAACGCGCACTCGCATCTCCGGGCGGCGCTCCTCGGCCGCAGCATCGCGCTGGGCGTGAACAACGGTGAGCTGACGCTGGGACGGTTCCAGTCGGTCATCTTCGCCGAGCTCGACGGCCCGCGGCGTCGCGAGATCAGCGTCCAGGTCATCGGGGAGTAAGGTCCGCCGCGTTCCGGTCATTCGCAGAACGGCCACAGCCATCGCAGTGCACCACGCAGAGCCAGCTCAGAGCGGTTGCCCTCGACGTCGCCAACCGCGGTAGCCCCGCCATTCTCGAGTCTTGCCACCAGGATTGCGTTCTCTGCGGTGACCGCGCCGCGCGGCGCTTGTTTCCCGCCCGCGACCGCCTGCACGGCCTCCCCGGGGAATTCTGGGTCGTGCGCTGCGCCGGGTGCGGGCTCGTGCGGACCTCGCCGCGCCCGTCGGGAGCGGCGCTGTCCGCCTACTATCCCGCAGACTATGGCCCGCATCGTGACGGGTGCGACGACGCCGGGAGCGCGGGCACGGATAGCGGCTCGCCGCTGCGCGAACGGCTCAAGCGATGGTTCGGCACCCGGCGCATCTGGTGGACGCCCGACCTGCCGCCGGGGGCCCGCGTGCTCGAGCTGGGGAGCGGGGCCGGACACTTCGTCCGCCACGCGCTCGCGCGAGGGTGGGAGGTCCACGCGGTCGAGCCGGCGGGAGAGCCGGCCGCGCGCCTCGCGCGGGATCCCCGCGTCCACGTGCATCGGGAGTCGGCCGAGGCGATCGACGTCGCGCCGGGGACCTTCGACGCCGTCTTCGCGTGGATGGTCGTCGAACACCTGGAGAATCCCGTCACGGTCCTGGTGAAGATCGCGGCGGCGCTCCGGCCGGGAGGCTACGTCGTGTTCAGCGTCCCGAACGCGGGCTCGTGGGAGTTCGCCGTCTTCCGGAGTCGCTGGTACGCCCTCGACGTCCCGCGCCACCTCTGGCACTTCACGCCGCGGACGCTGGCGCGTCTGCTCGGCCGGGCCGGCTTCACCATCGAGCGGATCTTCCACCAGAAGGCGCTGAAGAACGTGACGGGCAGCCTCGAGTACCTGGCACTCGACCGCCCGGCGCTCGCGCCGCTCGCGCGCGGCCTGGAGCGCGCCTTGACGCCGCCGTGGGTCTCGTTCGGCGTGGGCGCGGCGCTCGCGGCCGTTCGGCAGGGCGGACGCCTGACCGTCGTCGCGCGCATGACAGGCCCGCGCTGACGCCGCCGTCGTCGTGATGCCCTCCGCGGCGGGCCCCCTCATGCTCCGCATGGACGACGTCGGCGCGGCCTCGAAGCGCCACGAGGTCTACGGCCTCACGCGGCTCGCCGTCGGGCGCCTCAGGATTCCCTTCCCCGGGAACTGGCTCTGGCTGAAGTACCTGCCGCCGATCAAGCGCTGGGGACCCTACCGCGAGCTGGCAGCGCCGGAGTGGTACGCGATCCTCGAAGCGCTGGCGCGCGCGGGAGCCCGCCTGACCGTCGGCATCACCGCGGCGTGGGTCGAGGACGACGGGACGCTGACGCCGTTCCCGCGCAAGTTTCCCGACGCGGCCCAGGCGATCCGCGCGGGCGTGGACGCCGGGCTGCTGGAGGTCGCCAACCACGGTCTCACCCACTGTCTGCTGGCCGACCGCGCGTTTCGCCCGCGGCTCTTCTCCGGCAACCGGTCGTTCCACCGCGAGTTCTATGACTTCGTCCCGCCGGAGGCGCAGGAGGCCAACATCCGGCGCGCCCAGGCGATCCTCGCGGACGCGTTCGGGGTGGCGATCGTCACGCTCGTGCCTCCGGGGAACCTGCTGCAACCGGTGACGGCGGAGCTCGCGCGTCGCCACGGTGTGCGCTACCTCTCTTATCGGGCCGCGACGAGGCGCGACGGGATCCTGCCGGTCGTGGGGGACGATGCCGGCGTGGTGTTCCACGATCGCGACCTCGTCCTGGGCGGCGCGCCCTGGCTCCGCGCGCGGCTCGAGGCGGTTCGTGGCCGCGAGATCGTCTTCGTCCGCGAGCTCGGCGAGCGACTGGCGACCGGCGCGCTGTGACCGGGGCTGCACGGCCGCTGCGGGTGCTGCTGCACAAGCCGCTCCGCCGCGTGAGCGAGCCGTACTTCCGGGTCCAGCAGTACGTGGCGGCGCTCGAGCGCCTCGGCCACCGCGTGGAGCTGCTCGACTTCGAGCGGCTGAAGGGGAGCACGCTCCGGCGGCTCGGTGGCGTCCTGCGGCAGCTCGCGCTGTCGGTCCGCGCCTTCGCCCGCCACGACGTCGTTTTCATGACGCCGCACCCGCTCGTCGCGCTGTACGTGCTCCTCGCCAGGCTGCTCGGCCGGCGGGTGATCGTCGATCAGATCCTGACCTACGTCTCGCACCGGGAGGTGTTTCCCTGGTTCCCGCAGTGGCTCGACGCGTGGACGTACCGGCGGGCCGCCGGCATCCTGACCCACTCGGAAACGATGCGGCGCGAGTTGACGGGCCTGTTCGTCCTGGATCCGACGCGCGTCCAGGTCGCCTATCCGGTCGTGGACCTGACCCTCTTCGCGCGCCGGTACGGCGCCGAAGCCGGCGCGCTGCGGCGCTCGCTCGGGATCGAGGGCCGCTTCGTCGTGCTCTATCACGGGATGTGGCACCCGTGGCACGGGCTCCCGTACATCTACGAGGCGGCCCGGTTGCTGGAGGACCATCCGGAGATCGTCTTCGTCGTGATCCCAAAGGACGGCGAGCCGAATCGGAAGAACCTCCTCTTCGTCGAGGAGCAGCCGTTCGAGCGCCTGCCCGCATACCTCCAGATGGCGGACGTCTGGTGCAGCGGCTTCGACCGCGACGCCCGTGGAGAGCGGGCGTTCTCGTCGACGCTGATCCAGGGCCTCGCCCTCGGCCTGCCCGTGATCACGGGCCGGACGGGCGAGCGCGCCGCGGCCCTGCGCGACGGCGTCGAGGCGCGCCTCGTGCCGCTCCGCGACGCGCGCGCGATCGCCGACGCGGTCCTCGAGCTGGCGCGTCGCCCGGAGACGGCGCGCGCCATGGGCGCCGGCGCGCGCGCCTTCGCGGAGGCGCACTTCTCGCTCGACCGGCTCGACACGGCGCTCGCAACCCTGCTCGGCCGCGCCGTCGGTCCGCCTCGCACACGATCGGTCTGAAGTCGAACCCGACGCGCGCGACCGTCGCCACGAAAAGGTGCTTTACTCCGTGGTGGCCGCTATGTTCAAATATTGAACACGTTACCCCAGCCATGGAACGTCACCAGGAACGCGACCTCGAGATCCTCACGGCCGTCGCCGAGGGAAGGCCCCTCACGCAACGGGTCCTCGCGCAGCGCCTCGGAGTGGCGCTGGGGCTGACGAACCTCTATCTCAAGCGCCTGGTCAGGAAGGGTTACGTCAAGGTCACCGAATTCCCGAGCAAGCCTGCGGCCCGCAAACGCCTCCGTTACGTGCTCACGCCGAAGGGCCTGCTCGAGAAGACGCGGCTGACCTACGACTACATGACCTACTCGCTCGGCATCTACCGCCGGACCCGGGAGACGCTGCGGGAGACCCTGAGCCACCTGCCGGGCAACGGCGCGAAGCGCGTCGTCCTCTACGGCGTGGGAGAGGCCGCCGAGCTCGCGTACGTCACGCTGAAGGAGCTGGGCCTCGAGCCGGTCGGGATCTTCGCCCGCGAGGCGGGCGGCGAGTTCCTCGGCTTTCCGGTCCGGAAGATCGCCGAGGTCCTGGACGAGCAGGTGGATGGGATCATCGTCGCGACCTTCGATCGGCCCGAGCCGCACCTGGCCGAGCTCGCGCGTCTCGGTATCCACGGCTCCAAGCTGCTGACGCTGCGCCGGCCCCTGCCCGCCGGCGACTCGGGGCGGGGATGACGCCCACCGGCGACCTCCGGCGCTTCGTCTGGCTGCTGCGGAGCTACACCGCGCCCTACTGGTGGGCGGTGGGCCTGCTGCTCCTCACGAGCTACATCGCCACCGCACTCGCCGCGCTCTTTCCGGTTCTGATGGCGCCCATCCTTGACCTGGCGCTCGGAACGCCCCCAGGCGCCGCTGCAGGCCCCGGCACGCCGGCCGTCGGCGGGCTGTCGCTCAGGAACCTGGGCGCCGCATTCTTCCAGTGGTTCGGCATCCATTCGGTCGGCGACCGCTTCCGTGCCATCGTCATCCTCTGCGTCATCTACGTGGTCGCCGGTTTTCTCAAGGGTTGGCTCGACTTCGGCAACTATCTCCTCGCGCTCTGGATCCGAGTGCGGGCAAACGCGGGGCTCCAGAGCGACCTCTTCCGGCACTTGCTCGGGCTCTCGATGGGCTTCTTCACCCGCCAGCGGACCGGGGAGTTGGTCTCGCGCCTCGGGACGGACACGAACTCCGCCACGAGCGGCCTCGAGACCATCGTGAGCACGGTGCTCACGGGTCCGGTGCTCCTCGCATTCTACGGATACTTGCTCATCCGCACGAGTCCCAAGCTGGTGGTCGCCGCCGCCGCCGCCGCCATTCTGCACTACGGCCTGACCCGCTTCGTGCGGGGGCCCATCCGAAGGCTGGCCACCGACCAGTTCTCGGCGTTCGCGGACCTCGCGGCCCGTTTCCAGGAGTCCATTCTCAGCGTCCGCGTGATCAAATCCTTCGGCGCGGAGGCGTTCGAGCTGGGGCGGCTCCGCCGGGCGCTCGGCGCGGTGGTGCGCATCAACGTGAAGTACGGCGCCTACAAGCACGTGGAGGAGCCCGCGCGGCTGGTGGTCAACTACGCGGCCGAGGCGACGCTGCTGGCGCTCGCCGCGTGGGAGCTGCTCGCGGGGAACCTCGCGGTGCCCACGTTCTTCCTCTTCCTCTACGTCGGGCGCGCGGCCATGACGCAGCTCGGGCTTCTCGGGGGCGCGTACACGTCCATGCAGGCCACGCTCGCCGCGACGGGCCGGATCGGCGAGCTGCTCGCGCTCGAGCCCTCGGTGAAGGACGGGCCCGAGACGATCGCCGAGTTCCGCGACCGGATCGTCCTCCGCGACGTGGCCTTCGACTACGGCGAGGAGCGCGTGCTCGCCGGCGTGAGCTTCGAGATCCGGAAGGGCGACGTCGTGGCGCTCGTCGGACCGAGCGGCGCCGGCAAGTCGACCCTCGCCGATCTGATCCTCCGGCTGTACGACCCGACCAGCGGGACGATCACGATCGACGGACGCGACCTCAGGAGACTCACGCAGGCCTCCTACCGGCGGCTCTTCGGCGTCGTGTCCCAGGAATCGCTCCTCTTCAACGCCACGATCCGGGAGAACATCGCGTACGGCCGCGAGGGAGTCGCGGAGGCGGACATCGTCCGCGCCGCCCAGGTCGCCAGCGCCCATGACTTCGTCACGGAGTTCCCGGACGGCTACGACACCGTGGTCGGGGACCGCGGCATCCGGCTCTCGGGCGGCCAGCGTCAGCGGATCGCGATCGCGCGGGCCATCGTGGGCCGCCCGCAGATCCTGGTCCTCGACGAGGCCACCAGCTCGCTCGACAGCGAATCGGAGCGCCTCGTGCAGCAGGCGATCGACCGGGTGATCGAGGGGACGACGTCGATCGTGATCGCGCACCGGCTGTCCACCGTCCTGCACGCGGACAAGATCGTCGTCCTGAATCGTGGAATGGTCGATGCCGTCGGCCGTCACGCCGAGCTGCTCGCCATGAACGAGACGTACGGCCGGCTCTATCGGCTCCAGTTCGCCGAGGTTGAAGCGCTTGGGGATCTCTGACCGTCATCACTTTGCCTGGCTCACGGACGCGCTCGTTTCCTTCGAGCGCCAGACCGGCGCCTTCGCGGCCATCGGCCAGCGGAGCGACGACCCCACCCTGTGGTGCGTCGGCGGCCAGCAGCTTGACCCGTCGCTCCAGTATGTCCGCGATGCACTCGGGTCACGGACGACCGTCGCCTTTTTCGATAAGTTCCCCAACGACGTGTCCGTGGTCGAGGCTGACTTGAACGATCTGCGGAGGCTACCTGACAGCGCGTGCGACGTGCTGACACTCTTCCGCGCCTCCTACTTCATCGCCGATCCGGGGACCTTCCTCGCCGAGGCGCGCCGGATCGTGCGGCCCGGCGGGTTCGCGATCATTGACTGGCTTCACGGCCTGTCGGATGCGCCCGTGCTGGACCTGCGCGGCGACCCGCGCTACGGACGTGCGCCCACGCCGTTCACGACCACCTACGCTGATCCGCAGTTCCTCGCCGACTTCGTGCCAGAGTTCGAGGCCTTCATCCGGCACGTCAATCGCCCGCCGGCCTGGGCTAACGTGGAGCGGCCCGGGGCACCGGTGCCGTTGTGCGCGAGAGTGGCGCGTGCCCTCGGTGGGGGGCCGCGGCGCCACCTCACGCGCGCCGGATATCTCGACGTCTGCCGCGCGGAGCTCGCCCGCGCCGGCAAGCACCTGATCGAGCCGGCGCTCATGGAGCTGTATTTCAAGGTCCTGTTCCGCCACGCGCGATATTTCTATCGGCAGGTCCACAAGTTCAACCTCTATCTCCTGACGGTTCTGGAGCCGATCGGGAAACAGGAAACGTGGAGACACTCGTGAGCACGATTGCGACACACGGACCGCTGAACTGGCGAGACGCCTCGGTGCTGGTCACCGGTGGCACGGGCTCATTCGGTCACAAGTTCGTCGAGGCGATGCTGACGACGTACCGGCCCCGT
>JBGPIS010000060.1:0-9635 GCA_041484965.1 Methylomirabilia bacterium | reverse complement strand
TCCTGGTTCTCGTGATCGGGCTCGCCGCATCCATCACCCTCTCGGAGACCACGCTCGTCGTCCTGGCGCTCTGGCTCGCGCTCGGGCCGCGGACGTTGCGCCCGCCGGGTCGGGGCTGGCCGCTGCTCGCCCCGATGGCCGTGTTCGCCGCGTGGACGCTCGTCGCGGCGCTCGCTTCCGCGCGGCCCGTCGAGAGCCTCCTGGCGGCGAAGGGGCTCCTCTCGCTCGCCGCGTTCTATGTCGTGCTCCACGCGCTGCCCGACGGGCGGGCGGCGGCGCGGTTCGCGACCGGACTCTTCGTGGCGGTGTCGCTCGTCGCGCTGCTCGCCATCGTACAGGTCGCCGCCTGTCCGGCCTCCGGTAGCGTCGAGTCGAGCTCGGCCGCGGTCCGGCTGCTCTTCCGAAAGTGCGCGCGGGCGCGCGGCTTCTTCTCGATCTACATGACGCTCGCCGGCGTGCTCACGCTCGTGCTCGTGAGCGCCTTGCCGCGGCTCGCGCGCGGCGGACGGAGCCGCGCGTGGGCCGGGCCCGCCTGGCTCGTGGGCGCCGTGGCGCTCGGCCTCACGTACGTGCGCGGGGCGTGGCTCGGCTTCGCCGCCGGCGCGGCCGCGTGCGCGCTCGCGCTGCCGCGGCGCCGGCTCGCGCTCGCGGCCCTCGCCGTGATCGTCGCCGGGGCGCTCGCCGTCGAGCCCGGCGTGCTCCGGCGGCTCCGCACGATCGGCGATATGGCCGACGACACCACGCGCGACCGCCTGGCGATGCTCGAGGCGGGGCTCGCCCTGGCTCGCGCCCACCCGCTGACCGGCGTCGGGCCGGGGGAGGTCAAGCGCCTCTATCCCGCGTGGGCGCCCCCCGAGGCGCTCAGGCGCTCGACCAGCCACCTGCACGACACGCCGCTGCAGATCGTCGTCGAGCGCGGGCTGCCCGGCCTGGCGGCGTGGGTCGCGATCTGGGTGGGCTTCTTCGGCGCGGCGCGGCGCATCCTCCGGAAGCTCGGGCCCGCGGATGAGGAGGCGCGCGCGCTCGTCCTGGGCTCGATCACCGCGGTCGCGGCGTTCCTGGTCTCGGGGCTCTTCGAGTACAACTTCGGCGACACGGAGGTGCTGTTGGTCGCGGTGTCGGTGATGGCGCTGCCGTTCGTCGTCGAGCGCGACCTCGCCGCCGCTGATGCTGACGGAGGCCGGAGAGCGGATGGGACATGACAGCGCCCGCGCGCTGAGCCGGGGAAGGTGAGGCGGGGCCGGGGTTGCTAGCGTGATCGAGGAGGGGTCCCGGCCCCGCCTCACCTTCCCCGCCTCAGTTCGCGGGCACCGGCTCCGTCGCCGTCCGCACCCGGACGAAGTAGTCCTTGAAGCGGTCCACGTCCGCCTCGGAGACCATGTCCGAGACGAGGAAGCAGGCGAGGTCGCCCTGCTTCCACACCCACGCCGAAAAGCCGCTGTCGTGGAGGAGCGCGGGCTTGAATCGCTCGATCTGCACGCGGGCGCGCTCGGGCAGCGGCAGGCCCGGTGCGGGCAGGACGGTGTAGGTCACGAGGTGGCTGTCGCGGTCGCGGTAGTAGAGCGCCATACCGCGGCGGCCGTCGAGGTACACGGGCTCGGCGCCCACGAACACGAGCCGGTCGTCACCGACGAAGACGCGGGTGAGGCCGATCCCCGACTCCCGCCTGAGCCAGGGCAAGGCTGCGGGAAGGATCTCCGCGCGGCGCGTCCCCCACATGAGCGCGCGCGTGTGTTCGGCGACCACCGACCGTACGAGCTGTTCGGTCGGGTCGGCAGGGAGGATCCGCGGGAGCATCGGCAGGAACGCGAGCACGAGCGCGAGCGCCGTCGCGAGCGCGGAAAGTGCGGGAGCGAACCACGCGGGCCGGGCGGGCCGTGGCGGCGCGGCCGCCTCGACGACCGCCGCCCGGAGCCGCGCCGGCGCCGCGTAGCGCGGCACGTCCGTCCGGAGCTGCCGCCCCAGCGCCTCGTCCGAAGAATCCGAAGGCCGCTCGCTCATCCTGGTGTGTAGTCGGAAAGGAGCGCGCGCAGGCGCTCCTTCGCCCTGAAGATCCTCGACTTGACGGTGCCGACCGGACAGCTCATGACGCGCGCGACTTCCTCGAGCGGCATGCCTTCGACCTCCGCCAGGAGGAGCGCGGTCCGGAACTCCTCCGGCAGGCGGCTCAGGGCGCGCTCGAGATCGGTGTGCGCCTCCATGGCGCTCGACGAGTTCTCGGGCGCGTCGTGGAACATCGGCACGTCCCAGTCGGGCACCCCGTCGTCCGCGATCGCCGCTTCGCGCTCGCGGAGCCGGTAGAACGTCAGGAACGTGTTCCTCAGAATTTGAAACAACCAGGCGCGGAGATGGGTTCCCGGCTCGAAGCGGTGCGAGAAGCGGAAGGCCCGGAGGTAAGTCTCCTGGACCAGGTCGCCGGCCTCCACCGGATTCCGCGTCAGGTAGATCGCGAAGTTGTAGAGCGCGTCGAGGTGCTGGAGCGCCTGCCGCTCGAAGTCGTCGCTGGCCACGGCCCGCTCAGGCCTCGAACCAGCGCGACGGGTACTCGCCCGGCCGGACGTCATGCTCGTCGGCGAGCTCGTCGAGGAGCTCGCGGATCGTGCGGTAGAGCGTCGGGTGCTGGAGCTCGGGGGCGACCTCGGCGAGCGGCCGGAGCACGAAGGCGCGCTCGGCGAGGAGCAGGTGCGGGATGTGGAGGTCGTCGGGAACGCTCACGACCCGGTCGCCGTAGAACAGGATGTCGATGTCGAGGGTTCGCGGCGTGAACCGCCCGGCCTCCGGCGCGCCCTCGGGCCGCGTCCGGCCGAGCGAGGTCTCGACCGCCTGGACCCGCGCCAGCAGGTCGTGCGGCGCGAGCGACGTCTCGATCGCGACGACGCAGTTGAGATACCAGTGCGTCTCGCCCCGCGTCCGGCCCGGTTGATCTTCCCACGGCTCGGCCTCGTAGAGCCGGGACGCCGTCACGAACTCGACCGCGTCGAGCTGGCCGAGGCGGCGCACCGCCTCCGTCAGGAGCGCCCGGCGGTCGCCGAGGTTCGAGCCGAGGGAGAGGTAGACGCGCGGCATCAGCGGCGGCGCGTGAGCTCGACCGCGGGGGTGCCGACGAGACCCCGGAGCGGCGGGGCGAGCTTGCGCACGCGCACCCGGACCTCCTGCGCCGGGAACTCCTTGAGGAGCGCCTCGGCCATGAGGCCGGCGAGCCGCTCGATGAGGTTGACGCGCTGGCTGGTCCCGATCTCGACGATGCGCCGGGCGACGGCGCCGTAGTCCACGGCGGCCGCGAGGTCGTCGGACACGGCGGCCGGCGCGAGGTCGAGGGCGAGCTCGGCGTCGACCGAGAACCACGCGCCCACCGCCTGCTCGGCCTTCGTGAGCCCGTGCTGGCCGTAGAACCGGACGTCCTCCAGCAGGAGCTTGTCCGCCATCAGAGCTTCACGACCGGGTTCCGGAGGCTCCCGATGCCCTCGATCCGGACCTCCACGCGGTCGCCCGGCCGGAGCGGCCCGACGCCGGACGGCGTGCCGGTCGAGATCACGTCGCCCGGGAGGAGCGTCATCACCTCGGAGACGCGCGCGACGAGCTCCTCGACCGGGAAGATCAGCTCCTTCGTGCTCGACGACTGCCGGTTCTCGCCGTTCACGTACGCCTCGATCGTGACCGCGTTTGGGTCGATGTCGGTCGCGACGCACGGCCCGATCGGGCAGAAGGTGTCGAAGGCCTTGGCGCGCGAGGGCATGCCGTCCCGTTCCTGAAGGTCGCGCGCCGTTACGTCGTTCAGACAGGTGTAGCCGAGCACGTACTCGCGGGCGCGCTCGGCCGAGACGTTCCGGCAGCGCCGCTTGATGACGATGGCCAGCTCTGCCTCGTGTTCCACGCGCCTGCTCTGGGGCGGGTAGACGATCGGGTCGTCGGGTCCGATGAGCGCCGTGGTCGGCTTCAGGAAGATGCGCGGCTCGCTCGGGATTCGGAGGCCCATCTCCTGGGCGTGGTCGCGGTAGTTGAGGCCGACGGCGACGATCTTCGTCGGCAGCACCGGCGCCAGCAGGACGGTGTGCTTCAGCGCGTAGCGGCGGCGGCCGCGCCGGAAGAGCGCGAACGGCGTGCCGCTGTACTCGATGACGGTCGCGCCCTCGAGGGCGCCGTAGCGCGTCTTGCCGGCCGCCTTGAAGCGCACGATCTGCATCGGCGCTCCGCTACGCGAGGCCGAGGACGTCCTGCATCGAGTAGAGCCCGGGCGGGCGGCCGGCCACCCAGCGGGCGGCCCGCAGAGCGCCGCGCGCGAGGGTGTCGCGGCTGTGGGCTTTATGAATCAGCTCGAGGCGCTCGCCGAGGGCGCCGAACGAGACGGTGTGCTCTCCGACGACGTCACCCGAGCGAACGGACAGGATCCCGATCTCGTGTTTCGTGCGCTCGCCCGGAAGCCCGTGCCGGCCGTAGACCGCGGTCTGGCCGAGGTCGCGGCCGAGCGCCTCGGCGACGATCTCCGCCATGTGGAGCGCGGTGCCGCTCGGGGCGTCCTTCTTGAAGCGGTGGTGGGTCTCGGTGATCTCGACGTCGTACTCGTCGCCGAGCGCCTTCGCCATCGTGCCGAGGAGCTTGAAGGCGAGGTTCACGGCGACGGACATGTTCGGCGAGACGAGGATCGCCGCGCGGCGGGCGAGCTCGCCGATCTCCGCGCGGTGGGCGGGCGTGAATCCCGTGGTGCCGATCACCGCGCGCGCGCCGGTCTGGGCGACGAGGCGGAGGTGCTCGAGCGACGCCTCCGGCACCGAGAACTCGACGAGCACGCGGTCGCGCGTGATGGCGGCCGCGGGATCGGCGCCGACCGCCACCCCGACCCGCCCCACGCCCGCGAGCTCGCCGGCGTCGCGGCCGAGCGCCCCGTGGCCGGGCGCCTCGAGCGCGGCGGCCAGGCGGAGCTCGGGAAGGTCGCGGAGGCAGGCGACCACGCGAGTGCCCATGCGGCCGGCGGCGCCGGCCACGGTGACATCAATCGGCATACCGTCCGGCTACTTGACGAGCCCGTACGGCTTGAGGACCGCGCGGAGACGCTCGCGGTTGGCGTCGCTCATGCGGCACATCGGCAGCCGGAACTCCGGCTCGATCATCCCAGCCATGGCCATCGCCTCTTTGATCGGGATGGGATTGGTCTCGAGGAACGCCGCGCGCGCCAGCGGGAACAGCTTGTAGTGGAGGTCGCGGGCGCGCTTCCAGTCGCCCTCGAGCGCGGCGTGCACCATGTCCCCCGTCTCGCGCGGCAGGATGTTCGCGATCACCGAGACGACCCCGTGGCCTCCGATCGCCAGGAGCGGCAGGGTGAGGTTGTCGTCGCCCGAGAGCACCGAGAAGTCGGGCCCGCAGGCGGCGATGACCTGGCTCATCTGGTCGAGCGAGCCGGACGCCTCCTTCACCCCCACGACGTTCTTCACGTCGCGGACGAGGCGCTCCAGCGTCACGGTCTCGACGTTCACCGCGGTGCGGCTCTGGATGTTGTAGACGAGGATCGGGATCGCGACCGACTCGGCGACCGCGCGGAAGTGGCGGTAGAGCCCCTCCTGTGTCGGCTTGTTGTAGTAGGGGTTCACGACCAGCGCGCCCGCGGCGCCCGCACGCTCGGCGTGCGTCGTCAGGTCGATCGCCTCGGCGGTCGAGTTGGAGCCGGTGCCCGCGATCACCTTGATCCGCCCGCGGGCGGCCTCGATGACGATCTCGACGACCCGCTTGTGCTCGTCGTGGCTGAGCGTCGGCGATTCGCCGGTCGTCCCGCAGGGGATGAGGCCGTCGGTCCCGTGGCTGACGTGGAACTCGACGAGCTCGCGGACCTTGGCCTCGTCCACCTTGCCGCTCCTGAACGGGGTGACCATCGCGACGAACGAACCCTGAAACCTGGCACTCATAGGCTCGTCTCCCCCGCCACCAGGTCCTCGTACGTCTCCCGGCGGCGCACGATCGTGTAACGGTTGCCGTCGACCACCACCTCGACGGCGCGGGGCCGCGAGTTGTAGTTGGACGCCATCACGAAGCCGTAGGCGCCGGCGCTCATGACCGCCAGGAGGTCGCCCTCCCCGGCCTGCGGCAGCTCGCGGTCCTTCGCGAGGAAGTCGCCCGACTCGCACACCGGGCCGACCACGTCCGCCCGCTCTCTGGGACCGCCGAGACGGACCTCGTCGACCGGCCGGATCTCGTGGTACGAGTCGTACAACGGCGGCCGGATGAGGTCGTTCATGGCGGCGTCGATGACGACGAACTTCTTCTCACCGGTGTCCTTGCGGTAGAGGACCCGGGTGAGGAGGGCGCCGGCGTTTCCGACGATGGACCGGCCCGGCTCGAGCAGGACCGTCACGCCCAGCTCCTGGAGAGCCGGCAGCAGCACCGTCGCGTACTCCTCATGCGTGGGCGGCGTCTCCTCGCGGTAGCGGATGCCGAGGCCGCCCCCGACGTCGAGCATCCGCACCTCGATCGCGCGCTCGCGCAGCGCCTTCACGAGCGCCGCGACGCGCGCGACGGCGTCGGCGAAGGGCGCGGTCTTCGTGAGCTGCGAGCCGATGTGTATGCCCGCGCCGATGACCTCGACGCCTTTGAGCCCCGCCGCTTCCGCGTACGCCTCGAGGGCTTGGGCGACGGGGATGCCGAACTTCGAGGTCCTGAGCCCGGTGGCGACGTACGGGTGCGTGCGCGGGTCCACGTCGGGGTTCACGCGGAGCGCGACGGGCGCGCGCACGTCCAGCTCGCGGGCGACCTCGTCGAGGGCGCGGAGTTCGCTCAGCGACTCGACGTTGAACATGAGGATCTCGGCCTCCAGCGCGGCCCGCATCTCGTCGCGCGTCTTGCCGACGCCGGAGAAGATGATCTTCTTCGCCGGAATGCCCGCGCGCAGCGCGCGGAAGAGCTCGCCGCCCGACACGATGTCGGCGCCCGCGCCGACCCTCGCGAGCACGCCGAGAACGCCGAGGTTCGAGTTGGCCTTGACCGAGTAGCAGACGACGTGCGGAACCGAGGCGAAGGCGCGATCGTAGGCCGTGAAGCTCTCGAGCAGCGCCGCCTTCGAGTAGACGTACGCCGGCGTCCCGACGTCGGCGGCCAGCGCGCGGAGCGACACCTGCTCGCAGCAGAGCTCGAACTTCCGGTAGGCAAAGTGATCCATGTAAAGGTTGTTCGTAACACCCGAGCGGGGGGAAGTCAAGGCACGGCGACCGTCACCTCGTTCGACCGCGCGCTCTCGTTGCGGATCGTGGCCGAATCCTCCGCGGTGACGGCGTACCGCCAGGCGCCACGCGCGACGTCGCGGTCGACAAACGTGGTCGCGGGCGGCTCGGTCGCGCCGATGCGGACGAACGCGCCGCCGGGGGCGGCGCGGTAGACGACGTAGCCGCTCACGTCGCCGTCCGGGCTCGGCTTCCACGAGAGCCGGACGGCGCCTTCCGATGGAATCCCGACGAGGTCCGCCGGGGGCGTCGGTGGCGTCGTCTTCCTCGGCGTCACCGCGACGCGCGCCGACAGGGCGCCGTAGGCCGTCGTACCGCCCTCGACGCGGACGGCGCGGACCGCGTAGTAATAGGTCCGGTCGTTCTCGAGCTCACGGTCGGTCAGGGCGAGCGCGCCCGCGGGCGGGCGCGCGACGGGAACGAGCGGGGCGTCCGCCGCCGGCGCTCTCAGGATGTCGTAGACGAGCGGGCCCGGGGGGCTGCCGTCGAGGAGGCGCGCCGGCGGCTGCCACGCGAGGCGCGCCTCGCGCTGACCAGGCTGGGCGGTCAGATTCGCCGGCGGCTCGGCGGCCGCGACGTAGCCGACCGACACGCGGCGCGAGGGCGGGCTCACGCGGCCGAGCGAGTCCGCCGTCACGACGACGTACGTATACCGCCGCGCGTAGGCGAGGCCGCCGCGATCCGCGAGCGTCACGCGGGTGCCCTGGACCGCCGCGGGCTCCGGCGCGTCGAGGCGAATCGCGGCGATCTCGGTGTAGCCCGCGACCGCGCCGTCCGCCAGCATGGCCGCCTTCGGCTCGCCCCGGCCGTCGTCCTCGACGCGGTAGACGCGCGCGAGCGCGAGGTCACGGATGAGCGTCCGGTCCACGCGGCGGGTGGGGTTGGTCCAGGCGAGCTCGACCGTCGACTCGCGGATCACCGCGGTGAGGTCGGCGATCGGCGCGGGCAGACGCCGCTCGGGGGCGATCGGCGCGCCCTTGCGGCCGCAGGCGGTGAGCGCGAGCGCCGCGAAGGCGAGCGCCAGGACTCGAGCGCCGCGCGGGCTCATGCCGGCGCGAGCAGGCTCCGGGCGAGCGCCAGGGCGCGGCGCACCGCCGCCGGCGCGGTTCCGCCGGTGACGGCGCGGGCGCGGAGCGACGCCTCCACCGTGAGCGCGTCCTTGACGTCGCCCTCGATGAGCGGCGAGAAGCGGCGCAGCTCCGCGAGCGTCAGGTCCTCGAGGGTCTTGCCCTCGTCCAGGGCGTAGCGGACCACGCGCCCGACGACCTCGTGCCCCTGGCGGAAGGGCAGGCCCTTTCGGACGAGGTAGTCGGCCAGGTCCGTCGCCGTCGAGAAGTGCTCGCCCGCCGCCCGCCGCATCCGATCCGTGCGGAAGGTGAGCGAGGCGAGCAGCGGCGGCAGGACGCCCAGGATCGCCTCGAGCGTGTCCACCGAATCGAAGAACGGCTCCTTGTCCTCCTGCATGTCCGAGTTGTAGGCCAGCGGCAGTCCCTTCATCGTGGTGAGCACCGCCATGAGGTTGCCGTAGAGCCGCCCGCTCTTGCCGCGGATCAGCTCGGCGACGTCGGGGTTCTTCTTCTGGGGCATGATGGACGAGCCCGTCGCGAACGCGTCGGAGAACTCGACGAAACCGAACTCCGCGGTGGCCCAGAGCGTGAGGTCCGCGGCGAGCCGCGAGAGGTGCATGCCCGTGATCGCGACGGCGGCGAGGGACTCGAGGACGTAGTCGCGGTCGCTCACGGCGTCGAGGCTGTTCGGTGACACGGCGGCGAACCCGAGATCCTTCGCCAGCGCTTCCCGGTCGATCGGGAACGCGGTGCCGGCGAGCGCGGCCGCGCCCAGCGGGAGCACGTCGGCGCGTCGCCCGCAATCCTCAAACCGCTCCCGGTCGCGCTGGAGCATGAACACGTACGCGAGCAGGTGGTGGGCGAGGACGATCGGCTGGGCGCGCTGGAGGTGCGTGTAGCCGGGCAGCGGGACCTCGACGGTCTCGGCCGCCCGCGCGACCAGCGTTGCCTGCACGCGCCGGAGCCCGGCGTCGGCGCGTGCGAGGGCGTCCTTGAGATAGAGGCGCTCGTCCAGCGCGATCTGGTCGTTCCGCGAGCGGCCCGTGTGGAGCTTGCCCCCGACCCCGCCGATGAGCTCCTGGAGCCGCCGCTCCACGTTCATGTGGATGTCCTCGAGCTCGGCGCGGAAGGGGAACGCGCCACTCGCGAGCTCCTGGCGCACGGTCTCGAGACCGTGCAGAATCGCGTCCCGCTCGGCGGTCGTGAGGAGCCCGGCGCGGCAAAGCGCCTTCGCCCAGGCGACGCTGCCGACGATGTCGTGCGGCCAGAGCCGCCGGTCGAAGGCGAGCGAGGTCGTGAAGCGCGCCGCGGTCGGATCCGCGGCCTCTCTGAAGCGCCCGGCCCACGGCGCGTCGGCCGCGGG
>JBGPIS010000059.1:0-9882 GCA_041484965.1 Methylomirabilia bacterium | reverse complement strand
GTGGACGTCGTCGATCCGTACCGCGTGCGGTTCGTGCTGCAGAAGCCCTGGCCGGACTTCCTCGTGTTCTACGCCACGCCGGCCACCGGGGCGGCGTGGATCGTGCCCAGGAAGTACATCGAGAAGGTCGGCGAGGACGGCTTCAAGCGGCAGCCCGTGGGGCTCGGGCCCTATCGGTTCGTGCGCATGGACCCGGGCCTGGAGCTGGTGCTCGAGGCGAACGACCAGTACTGGCGGAAGAAGCCGTCGATCAAGCGCATTGTCATCAAGGGCGTTCCCGACCGCACGACGCGTCTGGCGATGCTGAAGACCGGAGAGGCGGACATCGGCTATCTGATGGTCGGCGTGGAGGCCGCGACCATCAAGGCCGACCCGAGGCTGCGCCTCGCCCGGGTCATCCCGTCCGCGACCTGGTGGATGGAGTTTCTCGAGCAGTGGAAGCCGAAATCCCCCTGGAACGATCGCCGCGTGCGCCTGGCGGCGGCCCTGGCCATCGACAAGCAGGGCATCAACGAGGCGGAGCGCCTGGGCTACTCGCGTCTGACGGGATCGATCGTCCCGAGCATCATGGAGTTCGCTCTGCGGATCGAGCCGTACCCCTACGACGCCCCGCGCGCCAAGCGCCTTCTCGCCGAGGCCGGCTATCCGAACGGCTTCGACGCCGGCGACCTGACCCCGCTTCCTCCGTTCACCACCATGGGGGAGGCTATCGGCAACGACCTGGGCGGGGTGGGTATCCGCACGCGAGTGCGCACGATGGAGCGGGCGACATTCCTCGAGGCCTGGCGGGCCAAGAAGCTGCAGGGGCTCATCGCCAATGCCACGGCGGCCCAGGGCAACGCCGCCTCCCGGGTCGAGGCGTTCGTGGCCAGCAGCTCGGCGTACGTCTACGGCGGCTACCCGGACCTCGACGACCTGTTCCTGCAGCAGGCGCAGGAGCGCGACCGCAAGAAGCGGGAGGCGCTTCTGCATCAGATCCAACGGCTGATGTACGAGCGTGTCATGCACGCCCCGATCTTCGAGCCGGCGACGCTGCACGGCGTGGGCCCGCGCGTCGACGAGCCCGCCATCGGCCTGAGCCCGCTCCTCTACATGGCCGCGCCCTACGAGGAGATGCGTCTCAAGAAGCCGTGAGTGTCGATTCCGGTGGTCCATCGGCGTCGTAATAGGTGAGGGAAAGGAGGTCCCATGCGCTACATGCTGCTCATCTGCTCCGACGACAAGAACGCGGCGCCGCCGCCCAAGGCCGAGATGGAGGCCATGGTGCAGGGCCACAGGCGCTTCTCCGAGGAGCTGCAGGCGGCCGGCAAGATGGTCGTGGGGGAGCGCCTGCGTTCGGACGGCGACGCCAGCCGCGTCCGCTTCAAGGCCGGGCAGCGCCAGGTCATGGATGGCCCCTTCACCGAGACGAAGGAGGCCCTGGGCGGCTTCTACCTCATCGAGTGCGCGCAGGAAGCCGTCGAGTGGGCGAAGAAGATTCCGCTCCGCGAGGGCGCCTACGTCGAGGTGCGACCGATCTGGCACATGTGACGTCGCTGACCGCGCGTAGACCGGAGGACGGCCGGCACATCGGGTAACATTCCTGCCCGTGGGATCGACCGACCGCGGGCAGGTGCCGGACGGCGGCGTGCGCGCGCGCGTGGCTGAGGCGTTCCGCCTGGAGTACGCGCGCGTGGTCGCATCCGTGCTTCGGATCATCCGCGACATCGACGCGGCGGAGGAGATCGTCCAGGAGGCGTTCGCGCAGGCGCTCGATCACTGGCCGGCCGACGGCACGCCGGATCGTCCGGGCGCCTGGCTCCTCACGACGGCACGGCGCCGCGCGCTGGATCGCCTCCGTCACGCGCGCCGTGCGGAGGCGCGCGCCGACGCGCTCGCCTACGAGGCCGCGCTCGGCGCGATGGACGAGGGCCCCGATGCGATGGATCCCGAGGCGATCCCCGACGACCGGCTCCGGCTGATCTTCACCTGCTGTCATCCGGCCCTGACCGGCGACAGCCAGGTGGCGCTCACGCTCAGGCTGGTGGGCGGCCTCTCGACGGCGGAGATCGCGCGGGCCTTTCTGGTGCCTGAGCCCACCATCGCCCAGCGGCTCGTGCGCGCCAAGCGGACGATCCGCGACCGCGAGCTTCCCTACGAGGTGCCCGAAGAGGCCGAGCTGTCCGCGCGCCTGCCGGCCGTGCTCGCCGTGGTCTACTTGATCTTCAACGAGGGCTACGCCGCGCACACCGGCGACGCCCTCGTGCGCGGGGAGCTCTGCCAGGAGGCCATCCGCCTCGGGCGCATGCTCGCCGAGCTGATGCCCCAGGAGCCCGAGGTGTTGGGGCTCCTCGCGGTGATGGAGCTCCAGGCCTCGCGGGGGGCGACGCGCACCGATGCCGACGGCAATCTTGTCCTGCTCGCCGATCAGGATCGCGCGCGCTGGGACCGCGCGCGCATCGCCCACGGCCTCGCCTGTCTCGATCGGGCGGGCCTGCTGGAGCGCGCCGGCCCGTACCAGCTCCAGGCGGCCATCGCCGCCTGTCACGCGCGCGCGGCCTCGTGGGAGGCGACGGACTGGCCGGAGATCGTGGCCTACTACCACGCGCTCGCCGGGGTTGCACCGTCGCCGGTGGTCGAGCTGAACCGCGCGGTGGCGATCGGCCTGGCGCACGGCCCGGCGGCCGGGCTCGCCGCGCTCGACGGGATCGAGGCTGAGGCGCTGCACGGCTATCATCTCCTGCCCGCGGCGCGCGCGGATTTCCTTCGCCGGCTCGGGCGCTGGACGGAGGCGGCCGCGGAGTACCGCCGGGCGCTCGAGCTCGCCGACAACGTGCGCGAGCAGAAGTTCCTCGCGGCGCGGCTCGCGGCCTGCGAGGCAGGCGGAGAGAGCAGGCGCTGACGGAGCCTGGCGCGCGTACCCCGCGCGCTCGACGTCGTCAGGCAGGTGGTGCGGGAAGAGCTCGCGCCGTATGGAGCGGTGCGCGGGTCAAGCTCCCCGGTGCGGCGGACGCGCTCCGCGCGCCGGTGATCGCGAGGGTGGCGTGGGAAGGGTTAGGGCTGGCGATCACCGCATCGGCTAGAGTAGGGGCTGGAAAGGATCGCTCGCATGGCAGACCGTAAGTACCGTCAGCAGGGTTACGGGGACCAGGGCGCCGGCTCGCGCAGACGAGAGCCGCCGGCCGCCGACGCTCCGCGGCGCGGCGGGATGCTCCCCCAGCACACCGTCTCCCGGTGTGGGGCGTGCGGCGCGGTCCTGCCGGTCGCGACCGCCTCGCTCGAGCAGTGCCCCAACTGCCGTGCCGCCATCCATGCCTGCCGGCAATGCGCCCACTTCGACACGGGCCGGCGCTTCGAGTGCGCTCAGCCCATCCCCGAGCGGCTGGCGGACAAGAATGCTCGCAACGACTGCGCCGGTTTCTCGCTCCGCGTGACGGTCGAGCGGGACGCCTCGCCCGACTCGACGCGCCCCGGCGACATCCGCCGCGGGTTCGACAACCTCTTCAAGAAGTAAGCGCGTTCATGAGGACCATCGACATCCACGCGCATCTTGTGCCGCGGTCCCTGTGGCGGGCCGCCGACGCCCGAACGGAGTGGTACGGCTTTCGTCACGAGCCCGGCGACGGCGTCGGCGCCATGGTGGGAGCCGGCAAGCGCACGCACTTCAACTCACCCAAGGTGCGCTTCACGCCGCAAGAGCGGCTGAAAGACATGGACGCGCAGGGCGTGGACGTGCAGGTGATCTCCATCCACACGCCGTTCTTCGGCTACCACCTCGATCCGGCCCAAGGGCGGGCACTGGCGCGCGACGTCAACGACGAGATCGCCGCGATGGCCCGGCAGTGGCCCCGGCGTTTCGCGGGCCTCGCCACGCTGCCCGTGCAGGACGTCAACGCGGCGATCGACGAGCTGGAGCGCTCGGTGACCGTCCTCGGTCTGAAGGGCGCCGAGCTCGACACGGTGGTGAACGGCGAGAACTGGGACGAGCCGAAGTTCCTGCCGCTGTTCAAGGCGGCTGAGGCCATGGGGGCCGTGCTCTTCTTCCACCCGCAGCCGCAGCACAACTTCATGATGCAGCGCACGACCCGCTACGGGCTTTTCAACAGCCTCGGCGTCATCGTCGAGGACGCGATCGTCGTCGCGATCCTGATCTTTGGCGGGATCCTCGACGCGTGTCCCGACCTCAAGGTGTGCATCGCCCATGGCGGCGGGCCGGCCTGCTTCGCGATGGGGCGCCTCGACCGGGGCTGGCAGGGCCGCGCCGACGCGCGTCGCCACATCCAGCAGCCGCCGAGCACGTACCAGCGCCGCCTCTACTACGACTGCGTGACCGGCAGCGAGGCGGCGCTCCGCTTCCTGCTCGATCAGGTGGGCGCCGACCGCGTGGTGCTCGGCAGCGACTGGCCCTTCGTGCCGTGGGATCCCTCGCCCGTCGCCTGGGTGCAAGGTCTAAAGGCCCTGACCCAGGACGAGAAGGAGAAGATCCTCTGGCGAAATCTGGAGTCGCTGCTGAAGCTGTAGCGGCAAGCGCCGAGATCTTCTACCGGCCGCTGATGGCCCGGTACGCCTGGGCAGCGGCGTCGCGAATCGACGCCTGCTCCGTCGGGGACTGCATCACCACTTGCAGACCTCCGAGGGCCTGCCGATCACCCTGCGCCGTCACGTACTTTATCGCCCGCAGCCGATACGCCGGCTCGGCCTCCGAGGTCACGAGCTGGCGCATGAAGGGCAGGGGACGCTCGTCGTTCAGCGAGGCGAGCGCCCGGAAGGCCATCTCGCGCCCGCGCCCGTCGGCGCTCGATTCCTGGAAGATGTACGCCAGCCCGCTGACTCCCTGCGGCCGGCCCGACTCGGCGAGGCCATACGCGGCGCTCAGGCGGACCATGCGGTCCTCTCCAGGGTTGTTCAGAATCCGCTCCATGACCGGCACGGCCTCGGGCGTCTGGAGCTGTCGCAGCCCCGAGGCCGCGGCGCGCCGCAGCAGCACGTCGTCTTCCTTCTCGAGGATGTCCTTCAGGAGGGGCAGCGACTGCGGCACCTGGAGCGTGCCCAGCAGCCGCGCGGCCGTGCGACGCTCGTCGCTGTCGCTCCCGGTCGCCAGCACATGCATCAGCGCCTGGGCGGCGACGTCGCCCAGGCCCCGCAAGTCGTCGACCAGCTCTCGCGTCCGCTGCCAGCGCTCGCGGCCGTCCGGCCCGTTCGTCGCCTCGAGATAGCGATAGAAGCGCTCGAGCGCCGCCTCCACCGTCGGCGGCGGCGCGCCCGTCGCGCGAGATCCTGGTCTGGGCGACGCGCGATCGGTCTGCAGGCCTCCCTGCGGCTCGGACCCGCCCTGGGGCTGAGCCGCCCCGCCGCCCCGCGCGAGGCGCTCCGGGGCGGTGGGGCCTTCCGTGACTGCTGCGACGAAGGGATTCGCCGACGGCACCCCCGCCCCGGAATAGGCCCCTGACGGCGCAGCGCCCTGCGCGGTCGCCCCGGATACCCGTGAGGCGGAGAGGCTCTCCCGGGCGCGGAGCCGTGCCTGCAGCGTACCGACCTGCTGCTGCAGGTGGCTTACCGTCTGCCGCAGGTGATCGACGTCCGGCACGGCCGACAGCCCCTTCCGGGCAACGCCGGCTGCCGCCCAGCCGATCAAGAACGTGACGACGAGGGCCAGTGGCCAGAAAAGGCGCCCCATGACGCTGGCAGTGTACCGCGCGCCGCGGTCCTTGTGGCGGGCCGCGCGCTACACGGGCAGCCTGTCGCCGTCCGGCGGCGGCGCGACCTCGAACGCGTTGACGATCCCGGACAGGAGCGCGAAGTAGTTCGCGGCCGCCGTCAGCTCGACCAGCCACTGCACGCCGTACCGGTTCTTGAGCGCGTCGAAGACCGCCTGGTCGACGCGGTTCGTGCGCATGAGCTGCCGGGTGTAGGTCACGATCTCCCGCTCTTCGACGGGAAGCTTGCTCGGGTCGCCCTTCGCCCGGAGGAGGTCGATGACCTCGTCGCGCACACCGTTTCGGCGCGCCGCGGCGACCTGGGCCGACCATACATACGCCGCCTCGCGCTCGCGCACGGCGGTCAGGATGGCGACCGAGCGAAGCTTCGTCTCGACGATGCTCTCGTCGCGGAAGAAGGTGACCAGGGGGAGCACGAGCGAAGCCAGCTTCGGGCTGTGGAGCAGCATGCTGAACGGCCCACGCACGCCGCCGAACACGCTCACCACCGCGTCGACGACGGCGTGGTGCTCGGCGGGCACGTCGGACTTGCCGGTGATCGGAGCGATGCGTGGCATGATGAGCTCCTTTCGCCCGCTACGGGAGCTTGAGGTCCTTCATCGCCTGACGGACAAACGCCATGTCGTACGTGCTCGCGACGTCGACCTTCTGGCCGGGCGGGAAGACGGCGAACGAGTCGAGCAGCTTTATCACCGTCTCCACTCCGCTCGGAGTGACGAGGCCGTTCGGCGCGAAGATCTCGCGGCTCGCCTTCAGGGTCTCGATGTACTGGGCGCGGTCGCCCACCAGATCCTGGGGGATGGCCCCGACGATCTCCTCGGGCGTCTTGGTCTGGATGAAGTAGCTCGCCTTCACCAGCGCGGTGACGACCTTCTGGACCACCTCGGGTCGCTTCTGGATGACATCCGGGCGCGTGATGGCGCCGCTGAACGCGTACTCGCCGCCCAGGATGGCCTGCGTGTCCTTGAGCGTCGACATGTTGCCCATGGAGAATGCCGTGCCCTTGGCGATCAGCCGGCCGAAGAACGGCTCGCCCGCCATGCCGGCGACGATCTTCCCGCCCTCGAGCGCCGGCGGCAGCGTGCTGAGCCCGACGGCGATGATCTTCACGTCCTTGGGGTCCACGCCGTGGCGCTTGAGCATGTAGTCGAGGAGCACGTGCGAGGCCACGCCGATGCCGGACACGCCGACCACCTTGCCCTTGAGGTCGGCGACGGTCTTGATCTCGTTCCGCTGCCCGCTCGTCACGACGAGGCCGAACCCCGGCAGGCGCGTGCTCGAGTAGACGTAGACGAGGTCCTTGCCCTGGACCTTGGCCTTGATCGCGTGCTCGAGAGCATTGGCGGCGAAGTCGGCCGAGCCGCCGATGAGGGCGGCGATGGATTTGCCGCCGGTGTCGAAGTTGTATCCCTTCGGCTCCAGGCCCTGCTCCTCGAAGTACTTCTGTCCGAGGGCCACCGACCACGGCAGGTGGGCGAGCAGGCCGATCTGGGAGTAGGCGAAGGTCACGGGCTCACCGGCCGCCGCCACCGACGGCGCCAGCAGCCCGAGCGCGAGCACGAGCGTGATCAGAATGTGCATGGGACGCTCCTTTACAATGCCTTCTGCTTCCAGTGAGAGAAGCGGCGTTCGAGCCACCCGAGCGAGCCGTCCAGGGTGGCCACGAAGACCATCAGCACGACCAGCCCGGCGAGCACCATGTTCGAGTCGAACAGGGACTCGCCATACTGGACGATCCACCCGATCCCCCGGTCGGCGCCCAGATACTCGCCGATGATGGCGCCGATGACCGCGAAGCCCACGCACGCGCGGAGGCTCGCGAAGATCCACGTCAGCGCCGAGGGCAGGAGCACGTGGCGCATGAGGTCGCGGCGCGTGCCGCCCATGACCCGCACGTGGTTGATCAGGTTCACGTCCACGTCCCGGAGCCCGGCGTAGGTCGAGAAGAAGATGACGAAGAAGACGAGGCTCACCACCATGGCGACCTTCGAGGCGAGGCCGATCCCCAGCCAGACGATGAACAGCGGCGCCAGCGCGATCCGCGGCATCGCGTTGAACATGACGATGAGCGGATGGAAGAGGCCCGAGACGAACGGCGAAAAGGCGAAGAGCACCCCGACCAGCACGCCCCCCACGATCCCGACGGCGAGCCCGACCAGCGCCTCGTGGACCGTGGCCCAGATGTGGGGGTAGATGAAGCCGCTGGCGAACCAGCCGGCAATCGTCCGCGCGAGCTTCGACGGCAGGCTCACGAAGAAGGGATCGACGACGCGCGTCCGGGCGGCCAGCTCCCAGCCGACCACGATCGCCGTGAAGAGCACGACGCGGGCGGCGATGAGCCGAGCCCGATCAGCGCCGGGTCGACTGCGCGTAGCTCTGCTGGACTTCATCCCGAAGGTCCTTCCAGATCTGCTCGTAGAGCCGGGCGAACTCCTCACGGAACCGGATCTCGACGACGTTGCGCGGGCGGACGAGGGGGATCGGGTAGGTTGCCTTGACCCGGCCCGGGCCCGCCGTGAGGACGATGACCTCGTCGGAGAGCGCGATGGCCTCCTCGAGGTCGTGGGTGACGAAGAGCACGGTGTTGCGCGTGTCCGCCCACAGGTCCAGCAGCTCGTTCTCCATCAGGTTGCGCGTCTGGACATCGAGCGCGCTGAAGGGCTCGTCCATGAGAAGGATGGGCGGCCCGTAGATCAGCGTGGTGGCGAGGGAGACGCGCTTGCGCATCCCGCCCGAGAGCTGATGGGGGTAGTAGTCGTCGAAGCCGCTCAGCCCGACGCGCCGCATCCACTCGCTGGCCCGCGCGCGGGCCTCGGCGGTCGGCGTCCCGCGAATCGTGAGGGGCAGGGCCACGTTCTGGAGCGCCGTTTTCCATGGCAGGAGCGCGTCTCGTTGGAAGAGATAGCCGATGCCAGGCGGTACCCCTCCCGCCAGCGGCCGGCCTTCGAGGACGATTCGCCCGTCACTCAACGGCACGAGCCCGGCGATCATCCCGAGCAGCGTGGTCTTGCCACATCCGGAAGGCCCGACGAGGCTGACGAAGCGCCCCGCCCGGACCGCGAAGCTCACGTCGCGCACCGCCGTGAGCTCGCCCGCCGGCGTCTCGAACCTCCTCGTCACCCTCTCGACCTGAATCATCGGCCTTCGCTCAGACCATCCAGTCCCCGCCATTCGGACAGAGCGTCTGGCCGGCGTAGTAACTGGAGTCGTCCGAAGCGAGAAAGACTGCCGTGGGCGCGACCTCATCGGGCAGCCCGAACCGACGCAGGGCGAAGATGGCCGTCTTCTCGCGGCGGAACTCGTCGCTGATCGGGCCGATCAGCTCGGTCTCGATCGGCCCCGGGGCGATGGCGTTGACATGGATGCCGCGCGGTCCCACCTCGCGGGCCAGCGCGCGGGTGAGGCCGATGACTCCGGCCTTGGCCGCGGCATAGTGCGTGTGATTGGGCATGCCCTTCTGGCCGAGCTGCGACGCGACGTTGATGATCTTCCCGCGTCCGCGGGCGAGCATCGCCGGCAGCACCGCTCGCGTGCAGAGGAAGACCGAGCGGAGGTTGCTGGCGAGCATCTCGTCCCAGACGCCCTCCGACATCTGATCGAGCGGCACCGCATTGAGGATCCCGGCGTTGTTCACGAGGACGTCGATGGGGCCGAGCGCGACCACCGTCTCCTCGACCATTCCGCGCACGGCGGCCCCGTCGGTGACGTCGGCACGCAGCGCGATGGCCTGGCTTCCCGCGGTTTCGATCGCCGCCACGACCGCGGCCGCCCGCGCCTCGCTCCGGTAATAGTTGACGGCGACCAGCGCGCCCTCACGACCGAACGCCAGCGCGATGGCGGCGCCGATCCCCCGGCTCGCCCCCGTGACCAGCGCGACGCGCCCGTCCAGCTTTCGCATGTGACAGTCAGAAGGGCCTCGGTGACCCCCCTGAGTGGCCGGATCATAGCGCCGTTCGGGCTCACCACCAAGGCACCCCGCCGCGGGGTCGCGTAGAATCGGCAAGCGCCGGCGGAGTCGGCGGGAGGAGAGACCATGGATCTCGGCATTCAGGGCAAGACCGCCATCGTCACCGGCGGCAGTCGTGGGATCGGGCGCGAGGCGGCGTGCGCGCTGCTGGAAGCCGGCGCGCGCGTCGCGATCTGCGCGCGGCACCGGGAGCCGCTCGAGCAGACACGCGGCGACCTT
>JBGPIS010000058.1:0-9943 GCA_041484965.1 Methylomirabilia bacterium | reverse complement strand
CGGCGAGCCGGCACGCGGACTCGGCGAGCGCGGCGACGTCGATCCCGCGGGCGTCCATGAACGCGCGGTTGCCGAGGAGCACGCGGCCGTCCGCGGCGCGCGCGTCCACGCCCTGGCCCGGGACCGTCGTGAACCCGCCGACCGGCGGCAGCGCGAGCCCGCGCTCCTTGGCGCGCGCGACGATCGCCTCGCCCAGCGGGTGCTCCGAGCCCTGCTCCGCCGCGGCGGCGAGCGCCAGCACCTCGTCCTCCGTGGCGGGGGCCACGGCAACGACGTCGGTGACCGCCGGGCGGCCGACGGTGAGCGTGCCGGTCTTGTCGAAGACGACCGTGTCCACGCGGTGGAGCAGCTCGAGGGCCGCGGCGCTCTTGATGAGCACGCCCACCTCGGCGCCGCGGCCGGTGCCGACCATGATCGCCGTCGGCGTGGCGAGCCCCATCGCGCACGGGCAGGCGATGACGAGCACCGCGACGGCGTTGGTCAGCGCAAAGAGGCCGGCCGGCGCGGGGCCGAAGAGCCACCACGCGAGAAAGGTCAGCGCGGCGAGTACCAGCACGACCGGCACGAAGACCGCGGCCACCCGGTCGGCGAGCCGCTGGATCGGCGCGCGCGAACCCTGGGCCTCGGCGACGAGCTGGATGATACGCGCGAGCGTCGTCTCGCTCCCGACGCGCGCGGCGCGGAAGATGAAGCTGCCCATCCGGTTGACGGTGCCCGCGAAGACCTTCGACTCCGGCGCCTTCTCCACCGGCAGGCTCTCGCCCGTCAGCATGGACTCGTCCACGGCGGACGCGCCCTCCGCCACCACGCCGTCCACCGGGATCCGCTCCCCGGGCCGGATGCGGACGAAGTCGCCGGCGACGACCTCGGCCGTCGGCACGTCGGCCTCGCGGCCGTCGCGGATGACCCGCGCGGTCCGCGGCGCGAGCGCCACGAGCCGGCGGATCGCCTCCGAGGTGCGCCCGCGCGCCCGCGTCTCGAGCCAGCGCCCGAGGACGACCAGCGTGATGACGACGGCGCTCACGTCGTAGTAGGTCGTGGCGCCGTGGCCGGCGAACGCGTGCGGCCAGAGGGTCACCGCGAGGCTGAAGAAATAGGCCGCGCTCGTGCCGATCGAGACCAGCGTGGACATAGACGCCGAGCGGTAGCGCAGGTCGTGGAGGAACCCCGTGTGGAAGCTCCAGCCGACCCAGAACTGGACGGGCGTCGCCAGGGCGAGCATGCACCAGGGATTCTGGAGGAGCTCGGGGATCCCGGGCAGGACGTGCGCCATTCCGCCGACGAGCACCGGCGCCGAGAGCACCGCGCCGGCGACGAACTTCAGCTTCTCGTGGCGCTGCTCCGCCTCGCGCGCGGCGCTCTCGCGGTCGGTCGCGGCGCCGACCCCGCGCTCGGCGCGCGGCTCGGCCAGCTCGTAGCCGGCGGCCGCTACCGCCGCGCGCAGATGCGCAAAGTCCGTCCGGCCGGGGTCGAACGCGACCGTCGCCTGCTCGGTCGCCAGATTGACGGCGGCCGACTCCACGCCCGCGACGCCGCCGAGCGCGCGCTCGACCCTGCCCACGCACGCGGCGCAATGCATCCCGCGGACGGGCAGCGCCACGCGCTCCATCACTTCCCCCGGAACTTCGCGAAGACGTCGAGCAGCTCGTCGATCTTCTGCTGGCGCTCGCTCTTCGAGCCCGAGCGGAGCGCGTCGGCGACGCACGACTCGATGTGCCGCCCGAGCAGAAGCTTGTCGACCTGCTCGAGCGCCCCCTGCACCGCGGAGATCTGGAGCAGGATGTCCACGCAGTAGGCCTCGTTCTCGATCATCCGCTGGAGCCCCTGCACCTGTCCCTCGATGCGCCGGAGCCGCCCGAGCACCTTGGCCTTGGCCTCCTCGTTCAGCATCACATACCCCCTGGGGGTAGTGTGCATCCGGGAGCCCGGCGAGTCAACGCCGCCGCCAGAGGCGACAGACTCACAGCTCGAAGAGCGACGGCTGCTCCGCGGCCGAGACGGGCTTGCGACGGCGGGACCTGGCGGGGTCCTTCTTTCGTTTCTTCGACTTCGCCGCGGCCGCCGACCCGCGGCGCGGGAGCTTCCAGCCCTTCTGGTGGGCGATGCGCTCACCCTGCTTGATGACCAGGAGATCGACGAGGCGCGCGAGCGGGTTCGAGAGCAGCGTCAGGTACTTCTCCCAGTAGCGCGGCGACTGGGCGAGGGTGCGCATCTGGTCGAGGGCGAGGGAGAGCGCGGTGCGGTCGCCCTTCTTCGCAGCGAGCCTGAGATCGCCAAGAATCTTCATCTGGCTGATCCGCGACGGAGACGTACGGGCCATCCGAGCCTCCTTCAGCGCGCGCCGGTGAGCGCGCGGGGCAGGAGGCGCGCCGCCTCGACCATCACGCGGAACAGCCAGGACGGGAGCGCGTCGGAGCCGCACATCGGCGTTGGCGGGAGCGGGCGCTCGCGCGTCATGTGGCACCGGCGCCGCCGCGCAGCCGGATCTCGTAGCCCTCGCGGTCGGCGTGGTGCGGGATCGCCTGCACCGTCACCTTGCGCCCGAGCGTCGTGGCGAGCCGCTCGAGCCCTTCCTGTCCGTCGCCCTCGAAGTAGCGGGCGACGTCGGGGTGGGCGCGCACGAGGACCTCGCGGCCGTCCGGCTCGTCCGCGCCTGCCGCCTTCGCCCGGACGGCGCGGAAGATCTCCGCCGCCAGCGTCGCGTCCGACTTGATGACGCCGCTGCCCTTGCACGTCGGGCACGACACGGAGAGGAGCGCGCGGAGATCCTGGCGGACGCGCTTGCGCGTCATCTCGACCAGCCCGAGCTCGGAGATCTGCAGCACGTTCGTGCGCGCCTTGTCCTCGGCGAGCGCCTTCTTGAGCGCCGTGTAGACCTGCTCGCGGTGCTCCTCGCGCTCCATGTCGATGAAGTCGATGATGATGATCCCGCCGAGGTCACGCAGGCGGATCTGCCGCACGACCTCGCCAACCGCCTCGAGGTTGATCTTGAGCACGGTCTGCTCGAAGTCCCGCTTGCCGACGTACTTCCCCGTGTTCACGTCGATCGAGACCAGCGCCTCGGAGTGGTCGATCACGATGTAGCCGCCGGACTTGAGCCAGACGCGGCGGCGCAGCGCCCGCTCGATGTCCTTCTCGATGCCGAAGGCCTCGAACACGGGCTGCTTGTCGTCGTGGAGCCGCACCCGCTCGGCCAGCGCGGGCACCAGCGCCTCGACGTACCCGAGGCACCGATCGTAGACCTCCTTCGCGTCGATGATGAACTCGTCCACCTCGGGCGAGAAGAGGTCGCGCACGACGCGGAATGTGAGGTCGCCCTCCTCGTGGAGGGCCGCCGGCGCCGCGGCCTGCCCGAAGCGCGCCTGGATCTGTGCCCACAGCCGGCCGAGGAACTCGACGTCGGCCGCGAACTCGGCCTCGCCCTTGCCCTCGGCGTTCGTTCGCAGAATGAAGCCGCCCGGCGGGAGCTGGAGGGCGCGGATCGCCGCGCGCAGCCGGTCACGCTCGCGTTCGTCGTGGATCCGGCGCGAGACGCCGATGTGATGGGCCTGGGGCATGTACACGACGTAGCGGCCCGGCAGCGAGATGAACGAGGTGATCCGAGCGCCCTTGGTCCCCAGGGACTCCTTCGAGACCTGCACGAGGACCTCCTGCCCCTTGCGGAGCAGGTCCTCGATCGCCACCGTCGCCTCGCGCCCCGCCTCCATCTCCTCGACGTCCACGTCCGCGTCGCTATCCTCGTCGCCGGCGGCGAGCATGGCGCGCGCGTCGTCGCTGAGATTGGTCGTGTAGTCGCCGGCGTAGAGGAAGGCGTCCTTGTGCAGCCCGATGGCGACGAACGCCGCCTGCATGCCGGGGAGCACGTTCGTCACGACTCCCTTGTAGACGCTGCCGACGATCGAGCGGTGGCGGTGCCGCTCGAGGTAGAGGTCGGTGAGGAGGCTACCCTCCTGGACTCCGACGCGCGTTTCGATGAGCCCGGCGTTGACGACGATGCGTTTGCCCACGGCAGCACCTCGCTGACACGGCCCGCGTCACGTGCACGCGCATGCCGTGTCTCATTGGAACTGCCGCATTCGCACCGAGAGGAGGAGCCCGAGTCCCATCAGGGAGGCGAGCATCGAAGAGCCGCCGTAGCTCATGAGCGGCAGCGGGATCCCGACGACGGGCAGGAGCCCGGTGACCATGCCCACGTTGATCAGCACCTGGGCCGCCAGCAGCGCCGTGGCGCCGAGCGCCACGAGACGGCCGACGGGCTCACGCGCGGACGCCGCGATGTCGAAGCCTCGCAGCACGATCAGGACATAGCACATGAGCAGGACGAGACAGCCGACGAACCCCCACGTCTCGGCGAACACGGCAAAGATGAAGTCCGTATGACGCTCCGGGAGGAAGGCGAGGCGGCTCTGCGTCGCGCCGGCCACGCCCTTGCCCAGGAGCTGACCCGACCCAATCGCGATCTTGGCCTGGATCACGTTGTACGCGCTCCCGAGGGGATCGCGGAACGGGTCCAGGAACACGAGAATCCGTTCCCGCTGATAGTCCTTCAGGACGAGCCACGCGAGCGGCACCGCCGCGAGCCCGGCGACACCGATCGCGCCGAGAAGTCGCAGGCGCATCCCGGCGGCCACGAGCAGGACGACCAGCACGGGGAAGAGCAGCAGCGCGGTGCCGAGATCCGGCTGCTTGATGATCAGCGCGAACGGCACCGCCACGATCGGTAGCATCATGAGGAGCGTGCTCTTGCCGACGGGCTGCGCCCAGCGGGACGTGATCACCCAGACGGCCATGAGCACGAAGCAGATCTTGAAGATCTCCGCCGGCTGGACGGACATCGGCCCGAGCACGATCCACCGCCGCGCGCCCGACACGGAGCGCCCGAGCGTGGAGACGAGCGCCAGGCCGGCGAGGCCGAGCAGGTAAGCGGCCGGCGCCGCGCGCACGAGCCGCCGGTAGTCGAGGCCCGCGACGACGAGGAGCGCGATCAGGCCCACCCCGAACCACGCAGCCTGCCGGAGCGCGATGCCCCCGCCGGCGCGCCCGACGTTGAGATTCGAGAGCGTCAGGAGGCTCATCCCGAACAGGCCGAACGTCGCGCCGAGCAGCGGCCAGTCGACGTTCTGGAGGAGACGCCGGTCGATGCCCGCGATCACCCGCGGATCTCCAGCGCCGCGACCTTTTCGAAGAAGATCGACTGCAGGAGGCGGCGCGCGATCGGCGCCGCCACCTCCCCGCCCTTGCCGCCGCGCTCCACGAGCACGACGACCACGACCTCGGGGTCGTGCACCGGGGCGAAGGCCGCGAACCAGGCGTGATCCTGCCCGAGCGAGGCCTTCGACTTCGCGATCGTCTGGGCGGTGCCGGTCTTGCCCGCGATCTCGAGACCAGGGATGCGCGCCGCCGCGCCGGTGCCACCGTCGTTCACGACGGCCCAGAGGCTCCGGCGCAGGAACTCCCAGACGATCGGCGACAGGTCGACGTGGCCGTTCACCTGCCCGGCGTCACTGTAGACGACGCCCTTCTCGGGCCGCTCGACCCGCTGCACGAGCCGCGGGCGCCACAGCACGCCGCCGTTGGCGACGGCCGCCATGAAGCGGGCGACCTGCATCGGCGTGACGAGGACGGCGCCCTGGCCGATCGACATGTTCACGGTCTCGCCGGCGGGCCAGCCGCGGCGCTCCCACCCGGACAACGGCTGCGGGATGAAGCCGTGTTTCTCGCTACCGAGCTCGATGCCGGTGGACCGGCCGAAGCCGAAGGCGCGCGCGTAGCGCGCGATGGTCGCGCCGCCGACCTTGAGTCCTGCCTGGTAGAAGAAGACGTTGCAGGACTGCGCGATCGCGCGGTAGGTGTCGACCGTCCCGTGGCCGCCTTCCTTCCAATCCAGGAAGGTGCGGCCGCCCAGGTGGAACTCGCCGTCGCAGTGCACACGGTCGCCCGGCGTGAGGGTGCCCTCCTGGAGGCCCGCGGCGGCGACGAGGATCTTGAAGACGGAGGCTGGGGCGTACTGGCTCTGCGTGGCCCGGTTCAGCAGCGGGAAGCCCGGGTCCTGGACGACGCGCAGCCACGCGCCGCGGTCGATCGTCCCGGTGAAGCGGTCGATCTCAAAGGCCGGCGTCGAGACCATGGCCAGCACGTCGCCGCTGCGCGGGTCCATGACGACGACCGCGCCGGCGTGGCCCTCCATCGCCTGCTCCGCTGCCTCCTGGATCCGACGGTCCAGGGTCGTGACCACCTGAGCGCCGGGACGCGGCTCGCTCTGCTGGATGAGCCGCACCGGGCGGCCCATCGCGTCCACCTCGATGCGCTCGCCGCCGTCCTTGCCGCGGAGGTACTCGTCGAGCAACCGCTCGAGGCCGCTCTGCCCCACCATCTCGCCGCGTCGGTAGCGACCCTGCCGGAGCTGCTCGTCACTCGCCTCGCGTACGTAGCCGAGCAGGTGCGCGGCGAAGCGGCTCGTCGGGTACACGCGCTGCGGCTCCACCTCGGCGATGACCCCGGGGAGCTCGAGCTTCCACTCCTCGACCTTGGCGACATCCTCGAGCGTGAGCCCGCGCCGGACCCGCACGGGCAGCAACGAGTCGGCCTGGACGCGCGCGACGGCGTCCTGGAGCTCCTGGTACGGGATGCGCAGGAGCGCCGCGACGCGGCCCAGCACCGCGTCCCGCACCGCGACCTCGCGCGGGAGCTCGCGCGGGATGAGCGAGAGCGTGAAGGCCGGCCGGTTGTCCACCAGCGGCGTGCCGTGGCGGTCGAGCAGGATACCGCGCGGCGCCGCGATCGGCCGGACGCGGATCCGGTTCTTCTCGCTGGCGTCGAGGAAGCGCCCGCCCTCGAGCACCTGGAGGTACCACAGCTGGCCGATGATGACGAGGAACGCCGCCGTGACCGTGGCGGCGATCACCATGATGCGCCGCTGCCCCGCGTCGCGCCGCGCGGGCAGCGACCGGCGGCCGAAGACGCGGCTCACGCGCGCGCGCTCACGACGTGCGCGCGCGCAGCGATTCGACCCACGCGAGGGTGACGACGACCGCGGCGCCGAGGAAGCCGTTGTACAGCGCCTGGGGAAGGACGACGTAGAGCATGACGTCGCCGAACGCCGCCGGGAAGTGGAACATCTTGAGCAGCGCAAACCGCGCGAGCCCCTCGGCGAGCGTCAGGATCACGAGGCCGGGCACCTGGACGAGCGGCTGGGTGACGCGGAGCCGGCTGCCGGCCACGCCGATCATGAATCCGACCATCGCCTTCGTGAGCGCCTGCACGCCGATCAGGCCGCCGCCCGCGGCGTCCTGGAGGAGCCCGGCGACGAGGCCGGCGACGCAGCCGAACTCGGGGCCGCGGCGCAGCGCGAGCAGCACGACGACGATCAGCGGGAGGTCGGGCGTCACGCCGGCCACGCGCATCGCCGGCGCGAGCGTCGCGTGGGCCACGCCCCCGCCGAACACGGTCAGCGCGAGCAGGGCCCGCATCAGCCGGCCGTCGGGAAGTGCGCGGCAAGGTCCTGCCGCCGGTCGTCCGTGATCAGCAGCACCTCATCCACCTTCGAGAAGTCGACGGCCGGCGTCAGCACCGCGTAGTGGAAGAGCGCGGAGCCGCGGTCGTCGAGGGCGCGTACGCGCCCGATCGGGATGCCCCGCGGGAAGAGCCCCCCCTGCCCCGAGGTCACCAGCACGTCGCCGATCTGGAGCGCCGCGCCGTCGCGCGCCATGTACTTGAACCGCAGCGCGCCGCTCGGCTCGCCTTCCACGAGGCCCGGGGTGCGCGTGCGCACGACGTGGGCGCCCACGGTCGACGTCGGATCGGTGAGGACCTGAATGATCGAGGCGCCCGGCCGCACGTCGACGACGCGCCCGATGAGACCGGCGGGTGAGATCACGGCCGTGAGCCGTGCGATGTTGTCGCCGCGCCCGCGGTTCACGGTGAGCGTTCGGATCCAGCCGCCCCAGTCGCGCGCGATGACCTCGCCCGCGACGGTCGCGAGCGGCAGCCGCTCCTGGAGGACAAGGAGGCGGCGGAGGCGGCCGTTCTCATCGTCCGTCTCGCCGACGCGCAGCGCCTCGATACGCAGCCGCTGGTTCTCCTCGCGCAGGCGCCGGTTCTCGGCGCGCACGTTCTTCCAGTCGAGGTACGTCTCCCAGGTGGCAACGGCGCCGCGGTGGGCCTTGGCGAACCCCGCCTGGATGGGTGTGGTGACGAAGGCGACCAGGTCGGCGGCGCTGGCGCCGTAGCCGCGCGTCTGCAGCGTGAGAAGCAGCAGGCAGACCGCCACCGCGGAAACGAGCAGCGCAAACTTCCGAGTCTTCACCCTCCGCCCTCCAGCGAATGAACGCCGAACCCGACGCTAGGCGGGGATCGCCACCTTCTTCAAGAGATCCAGCTCGTCGAGCACTTTCCCCGTGCCGAGCGCGACGCACGACAGCGGGTCGTCGGCCTGCGTGACGGGGAGATTGGTTTCCTGGCGCAGCAGGTGATCCAGGCCGCGGAGCAGTGCGCCCCCGCCGGTGATGACGATGCCCTTGTCCACGATGTCCGCGGCGAGCTCGGGCGGCGTCCGCTCGAGGCAGGTGCGGACCGTCTCGACGATCGTCATCACCGGCTCCCGGAGCGCCTCGCGGATCTCCTCGTCGGTGATCACGACCGTCTTCGGGATGCCGTCGATGAGGTCGCGCCCCTTGACCTCCATGGTGCGGCGATCGCCGCCCGTCGGGTACGCGGAGCCGAGCGTGACCTTGATCTCCTCGGCGCGCCGCTCGCCGACGAGCAGGTTGTAGTGCTTGCGGATGTACTGGATGATCGCCTCGTCCATCTCGTCGCCCGCGATCCGCACCGATTTCGCGTAGACGATGCCGGAGAGCGAGATCACGGCGACCTCCGTGGTGCCGCCGCCGACGTCCACGATCATGTTGCCGCCCGGCTCCTGGATCGGCAGCCCAGCGCCGATCGCCGCCGCCATCGGCTCCTCGATCAGGTACACCTCGCGCGCGCCCGCCTGCATCGCCGAGTCGCGCACGGCACGCTTCTCGACCTGCGTGATCCCCGACGGCACGCCGATGACGATGCGCGGGCGCACGAGCGTCCGCCGCCGGTGCACCTTCGAGATGAAGTGGTGGAGCATCTTCTCGGTCACGTCGAAGTCGGCGATCACGCCGTCCTTCAGCGGGCGGATCGCGATGATGTTGCCGGGCGTGCGCCCGAGCATCGCCTTGGCTTCGTGGCCCACCGCGAGCACCGAGTGGTCCGCCTGGTGGATGGCGACGATGGACGGTTCGTTGAGCACGATGCCTTCGCCGCGGACGTAGACGAGCGTGTTCGCGGTGCCGAGATCGATTGCGAGATCGTTCGAGAACATGCCGGCCAGCAGGTTGTAGAACATCAGCACTCCATGGCGCGTTGAATCACCCAGGTTCGAACTGAGCCGCTCTAACACTAGCACAGTCCGTGCCACCGAGAAACGAAAACTCTATTTTTCCAGGCGTTTAGGATCACGGTTACCTGCGTGACGCGAATCCTCGGCGTCCGCGCGCCTCGGGGAAAATCCTCAGATTTTCAGCGGGTTCCGTCGGCGAGACGGCCGCGGGTGGAGGGCACGAGGCCGCTCTCTCCGGTGCTCGCCTTTAAGGACGGGGGAAAGGAGCGGCCCCAAAACGCCCGCGCGTCGTCGCGCTCAGGATGGCACCCGTCGTGACATCGACCGTCATTTGGTCACCGTCGGAGGCTCTGCGTGAAGAGGTTCGGCTTCCCGCATCGCTGTGCTCCTCGGTTGGAGGTGGTTGGCGAACCGCGCCGTTCAGGTATAGCATTTTGGGCGCTCCGATGACCACCGACGACTTCGAGTTCTGGTTCGACAAGGGCGTCACCGACGGGCTCCCGGTCGTGCCGCCCACTCGCGAGCGCGTCGAGCGGATGCTCGCGGGAACGCGCCGGAGCCGTGAGGACCTGCTCG
>JBGPIS010000057.1:0-10034 GCA_041484965.1 Methylomirabilia bacterium | reverse complement strand
GAGATCCCGCCGTACCTCATCGCCTCGTCGCTGAGCGGCATCCTCGCGCAACGCCTCGTCCAGGTGCTCTGCCCCGACTGCAAGGTCCCGGCGCAGCACGACGCCAAGCTGCTGGCGCGCCTGGGGCCGGCCGCGGCCAAGCTGTTCCAGCGGGGCCCCGGGTGCGAGCGCTGCCGCGGCCTCGGGGCGGTGGGGCGGCTGGGCGTCTTCGAGCTCGTCACCGTGACGCCCGAGCTCCGCGCGCTCATCGTCAACCGGGCGGGCGAGGCCGAGCTCAGGCATCTCGTGAGCGCGGGCGAGGGCCCGCACAGCATGTTCCAGGACGGCCTGGCGAAGGTCATCGACGGCTGTGTGGCCTACGACGAGCTCGTGCGCGTGACGGAGCCGGACCACAACTGGCTCGACGGGCACGAGAGCCAGGCTGCCGGCCGGCCGATGCTCACGCTGCCCTCGCTGACCATCGTCCCGGGGAACTGAGCGGGCCGCGGGCCTAGTGCCCGCCGAGCGGGGCCAGGAGCCAGTCGGCCAGCACGAAGAGGACCAGGCCCCCGAAGACCGTCCAGCCGAGCGCCGGGCCGCCCTCGCGGTTCACCTCCGGGATCAGGTCGGAGGCGGCGACGTAGATCGTCACGCCGGCCGAGAGCGCGAGCGCCACGCCCACGTGGCGCTCCGCGATGAAGCGCGTCGCGACGGCACCCGTGATCGTGAGCGCGCCGAGCATCGCGCCCGCCCAGACGGCGGCGGCGCGCGAGTGGCCGCCGGCGAGCATGATCGACGCGATCGTGAACCCCTCCGGCACCTTGTGGAGGACCACCGCGATCGAGAGCAACGCGCCGAGCGCCGGGCTGATCATGAAGCCGGCCGCGATGGCGACGCCGTCGAAGAGCGTATGCACGCCCAGGCCGAGCAGCGCGAGGTACCCCGCCGACGGCGACAGGAGCGCCTCGGGGTGAACCTCCTCGCCGAAGTGGAAATGGGGCGCCACCGTGTGCTCGAAGAGGTGGACGCCGAAGTAGCCGACGAGCACGAAGAGGAAGGCGTGCGGCACGCGGGCGCTCTCGGGGAGCATCCGGACGAAGGCTGCGGCGAGCATGAAGCCCGCGCCGACGGCGACGAAGTAGCGGAGCGGCGCCAGCCTCCGCCGGTGGGCGCCGACGACGAGCAGGGCGCCCGCGAGATCCGCGGCCGCCGCGACGGTCGTGAAGACCAGGTATGCTAACATGAGCACGCGAGCATAGCATGGTCACCGCCGCGCTTCGCCGCCTGTTGGGCGAGATTTTCATCCACGACCGCGTCACGACGCCCGACGTCGTGGGCGCGGCGCTCGCCCGGGCGACGACGACCGGCGAGCGGCTCGGCGAGGCGCTGGTGGCGCTCGGCGCGGTCACGAACGAGGACGTGCTGCGCGCGCTCGCGAAGCAGCAGGGGCTGCCCTTCCTCTCGCGCGACGAGCTGCCCTCGGCGCTCCCCGTCGTGAAGAACCTTTCGGCGAAGTACCTGCGCCAGTACACCGTCTGCCCCATCAGCGTCGAGAACGGCCTCCTGACCGTCGCCACCGCGGACCCGCTGAACCCCGTCATCGTGGACGACCTCCGGCACTCCACCGGTCTCGCCGTGAAGGTCGTCGTGAGCCCGGTCGAGGCGGTCACCGAGGCGATCGACCGGACGTACGACGGCGCGGCGACGCCGCTCCAGCGCATCGTCGAGGGCATGGAGGACGACGGCGGGGGCGAGGGCGACGAGGACGTCAACCAACTCCGCGACATGGCGTTCGAGGCCCCGGTCGTGCGCCTCGTGAACCTCCTCATCGAGAACGCGATCGGCGCCGAGGCGTCGGACGTCCACGTCGAGCCGTTCGAGGACACGCTCCGCGTCCGATACCGCATCGACGGGATCCTGTTCGACCAGGAGGCGCCGCCGCGGCGGCTCCAGGCCGCCGTCACCTCGCGCATCAAGCTCATGGCCGAGATGAACATCGCCGAGCGGCGGCTGCCGCAGGACGGGCGCATCCGCGTCACCCTACACAGCCGGCGCGTGGACATCCGGGTCTCGACGATGCCCACGGTGCACGGCGAGTCGATCGTCATGCGGCTCCTGGACCGCTCGAGCGTGTTCCTGCCGCTCGAGAAGCTCGGCTTCGCGCCGGACATGCAGGCCCGCTTCGAGGCGCTCATCAAGCGGCCGCACGGCATCCTGCTCGTCACGGGGCCGACCGGCTCCGGCAAGACGACGACCCTCTACGGCGCGCTCGACAAGATCAACTCGCCGGACCTGAAGATCATCACCGTCGAGGACCCCGTCGAGTACCAGCTCACAGGCGTGAACCAGATCCCCGTCAAGGCGAAGATCGGGCTCACGTTCGCGACCGGCCTGCGTCACATCGTCCGGCAGGATCCGGACGTGATCCTGATCGGCGAGATCCGCGATCTCGAGACCGCGGAGATCGCGATCCAGGCGGCGCTCACCGGCCATCTCGTCTTCTCGACCCTCCATACCAACGACGCCCCGGGCGCCATCACGCGCCTGCAAGACATGGGCGTGGAGCCCTACCTCGTCGCCTCGGTGCTCGAGGGCGTGCTCGCGCAGCGACTCGTGCGACGGATCTGCCTGGCGTGCCGCGTGCCCGACACGCCCAACCCGGCCGACGTCGAGGCGCTCGGGATCGCGGGCGCCCTGGGCACCCGGCTCTGGCGCGGCCGCGGCTGCGATGAGTGCCGCGGCACCGGCTACCGCGGGCGCACCGCGATCTACGAGCTCTTCCCGATCACGGAGGACGCGCGGAGCCTCATCCTCCGGCGCGCACCGAGCCGCGACATCCGCCGCCAGGCGATCGAGGACGGCATGATCACGCTGCGGCTCGACGGCTGGCGGAAGGCCGGCGAGGGCCTCACGACGATCGAGGAGATTCTCCGCGTCACCCAGGAAGACGCGTAAGTCGCGATGCCGGTCTTCGTCTACCGCGCAGCCGACCGGCGGGGTCGGACCATCGACGGCGTGATGGAGGCGCCCGACGCGCGTGCCGTCGTCGAGCGCCTGCAAAAGGACGCCTACTACCCGATTCGCATTGCTCCGCACGCCGAGCGGACGCGCTGGCCCGCGTTCGGCGCCTCGGGACGCTTCAGCCAGCGCGACCTCCTCTCGCTCACCCAGCAGCTCGCCACGCTCGTCGAGGCGGGACTGCCGCTCGACCGCGCGCTCGCCATCGTTGAGGAATTGTCGCCGCACGCGCGCGCCAAGGCGATCGTCGGCGACCTGCTCGTCAGCGTGCGCGGGGGCGCGTCGCTCAGCGAGGCGCTGGCCAAGCACCACCCGCGCCCGTTCTCGCGCCTCTACATCAACATGGTGCGCGCCGGCGAGAAGGGCGGCGTCCTCGAGCTGACGCTCCGGCGCCTCACCGAGTTCCTCGAGGCGCGCGCCGCCTTCGCCGAGGCGGTCATCTCCGCGCTTTTCTACCCGGCCCTCCTCCTCACGGCCGCCATCGGCGCGGTCGTCTTCCTCATGGCCTTCGTCGTCCCTCGCTTTGCGACGATCTTCGCGGACCTCGGTCAGGCGGTGCCGCTCCCGACGCAAATATTGTTAGCCGTGAGCGCGGCGGTGCAGGCCTACTGGTGGCTCGGCGTGCTCGGTGTGCTCGCGCTCGTCCTCGCCTGGCGCATCTGGACGGGGACCCCGGAGGGGCGGCTCCAGTGGGACCAGGCGCTGCTCGGGCTGCCGCTCGTCGGGGGGCTCGCGATGAGGATCGAGACTGCGCGCTTCGCCCGCACGCTTGGCACGATGCTCAAGAGCGGCGTACCGGTCATGGGCGCCATGGCCGTTGTGGGCGACATGATGACCAATCAGGCGATCGGACGCGCCGTGGCACGCCTCGCGGACGGCGTCAAGCGCGGCGGCATGATCGCGGTGGGGATGCAGGAGCAGGCGCGCTTCCCCGCGCTCGCCATCCACATGGTGCGCGTCGGCGAGGAGACGGGACGGCTCGAGGAGATGCTCCTCAAGGTGGCCGAGACCTTCGAGACCGACGTCCGCAGCGAGCTCAAGCGGGTGCTCGCACTCCTGGAGCCGGCGATCATTCTCGGCATGGGGGTGCTGGTGGCGTTCATCGTCGTGGCGATGCTGCTCGCGATCTTCTCCATCAACGAGATCCCGCTATGAGTAGGCTGCCCCGGGCTGTCCCGTTCCGAGCCGGGGCCAGCGAACCCCTTCGAGACCCGTGAAGTCAGCGCACGGAGGCCGCGTTGCAGGTAAGCCGAGGCGACGTGGACGATAGCCGTCGTGGTCGAGGAGGGGTTCGCTGGCCCCGGCTCGGACGGTTCAGCCGGCTCAGCGACCAGCGGGGGTTCACGCTGATCGAGCTGCTCGTCGTCATCATCATCCTGGGCCTGCTCGTCGGCCTGGTGGGCCCGCGCCTCTTCGGCCGCGTCGGCCAGTCCAAGCAGACGGCCGCGCGCGCGCAGATCGAGCTGATCGGCGCCGGGCTCGACCAGTTCCGCCTCGACGTCGGCTCCTACCCGACGACGGCGCAGGGGCTCGACGCGCTCCAGAGGAACCCGGGCGCGTCCATGTGGAACGGGCCCTACCTCAAGAAGTCGGTGCCGAAGGACCCGTGGGGCAACCCGTACAAGTACGGTTGCTGCCCTGGGCAGCGCGGCGACTACGACCTCTGGTCCGAGGGTGCGGACGGCCAGCCGGGCGGCGATGGGGAGAACGCCGACATCACCTCATGGGAAAACGCGCAGAAGTAGGCGCGCCCGGGTTCACGCTCCTCGAGCTGGTCATCACCCTCTCCGTGATCGCGCTGGCGATCGGCCTCGTCGGCCCCGCCATCGGCCGGAGCGCCGACACGCTGCGCGCCCGGGCGGAGGTCGCCGGCTTCTCCGCCTTCTTTCGCCACGCACGCGAGCAATCCATCACCCGGCGCGAGCCGTACCGGGTCGTCGTCGAGCCCGACGCGCACCGGCTGACGATGTTCGCGGGCGAGGACGAGCCGCGGCGCACGCGGGTCTTTCCCGAGCGCCTCACGATCGAGCCCGAGGCGACGACCGCGCTGACGGTCCGCTTCGAGCCCGAGGGCACCTGCACGGGCGGCGCGTACCGCCTCACTTCCGGCGGCACGACCTACCGCGTCACGGTCGACGCGGTGACCGGCCGCGTCAGGAGCGTCCGCGAGTGAGCCGTCGATCGGCGTCCCGGTCGCCGGCGGGCTTCACACTCCTCGAGGTGGTCGTGGCCTTCGCGATCCTCAGCATCGCGATCGTCGCGTCCATCCAGGGGTTCGCGCAGGGCCTCCGCCTGCTCAAGACCGCGGGCGACCACCAGCAGGCGATGCTCCTCGCCGACCAGAAGATCCGCGAGGTCGTGATCCCCGCCGAGGAGAACGTCTCCGGCACCGAGGGGGCGTTCACGTGGGAGCGGACGATCACGCGCGTGCCGGCGCCCGAGCTCCAGCGCACGCGCGCGACGGAGCCGTGGCGCGTCTACCGCATCGCCGTCCGGGTCGGCTGGGGCGACCAGCGTCAGGTCGAGCTCGCGACAATGCGCACGACAGCCCAGAAGCCCGAGACGCCGTGAGCGAGCCCGTGACGCGGGACCGGCGCGGCTTCACCCTCCTGGAGGTGCTCATCGCGCTCGCGATCGCGGGCGCGCTCCTCGTCATCGCCTTCGGCGGGATGCGCGTCGCGCTCGCCGCCTGGCGCCAGGGCGAGGACCGGGCCGAAGCGCACCAGCACGTGCGCGGCGTCGCGCTCCAGCTGGCGCGAACGATCGGCGCCGCGTACCCGTACGTGGGCGCGCGGACCGGCGCTCTCGAGTCGGTGGTGCTGTTCTTCGGCGACGAGAGGCGCCTCGAGTTCGTCACGCAGTCGCCGCCTTTCCCGTTCGCCGTCAGGATCGCCTTCACCGCGGTCGTCATCTCGCTCGACGAGAGCGAGGCGCGCTCGGGTCTCGTCATCCTCCAGCGCCCGCTGCCGAACGAGAACCCGTTCGTGGACGCGGTGCCCGTCTTCCGCGACCCGGCGGTCACCTCAATCTCGTTCAAGTACATGGACGCCAGCGGCTCGTGGCTCGACGCGTGGGACGGGCAGGCCGCCAAGGCGGCGCCGCGCGCCGTGCGCATCGCGGTCGGCACCACGCTCGGCGGCCGGGAGCAGTCGCTGCCGCCCCTCACGGTTTCGCTGCGGGTCGGCGAGAGCACGGACAACTGATGCGCGACGAGCGGGGGTTCGTCCTGATCCTCGTGCTGCTGGTGATGGCGATCGTCGGCGTGGTCGGCGCCGAGTTCGCGTACTCGATGCGGCTCGAGGCCTCGGCGGTCCGCGCCTACAAGGAGGGCATCGTCGCCACGCACCTCGCGGAGGCGGCCGTCGCCCAGGCGATCCGCGAGCTCGTCGCCGACGCCGCCTACGTCGCCGTGGACGACAACGGGCTGCTCACCTTCTACACCGGCGACCGCCCGCCGCTGCCGCTGCCGCGTCTGCCGCGCGAGAAAGTGGAGTTTCCCGGGGGCCGGTTCTCCTACCGGATCACCGACGAGGGTGCACGGGTCAACGTCAACACGTCGGCGCCCGACCGCATCGACCGGCTGTTGCGCGGGCTCGGCCTCGACAAGAGCGTGCGCGACACGATCGGCGACTCGCTCCAGGACTGGCGCGACGCCAACGAGGAGCACCGCCTGAACGGCGCCGAGAGCGACTACTACCTCGCGCTGCCCGTCCCCTATCGCTCGCGCAACGCCAACCTCGAGTCGGTGGCCGAGCTCCTCCAGATCCGCGGCGTCACGCCCGAGATCTACTTCGGCGCGCCGGGCAAGCCGGGCCTCGCCGACCTGGTCAGCGTCCATGCGCAGGGCCAGATCAACGTGAACACGGCGTCGCCCGAAGTCCTCAGGGCGCTCGGTCTCGCGGAGGCCCAGGTTGACGAGTACGTCCAGGGCCGCGCGATCGCGCCCTACACCTCCGTGCCGCCCGCCGCCGGCGTCGCCGGCTTGACCGTCACCACGAGCACCTTCCGCGTCGAGGCCGACGGCCTCGTGGACGGGCGCGTCGCCGCGCGCGTGACCGCGGTGATCCAGAAGCGCCAGGGCGCCCCGCCTTCCGTCGCCATCCTGGCGTGGTCCTGGCTGCGCTGACCCTTCTCTGCGCAACGCGCGAGAGCACAAGATTTTGTAGGCGGCGGACGCGTCGGACGCCACAAATTGCGGATTATCAGCCTTCCGCCGACTCGTCCGTTGTTATAATCCTCCAGGATGAGATTCGAACCCGCCAGGCTCGCCGTCGCCTTGCTCGGTGACCGGCTCAGTGGCGCAGTCATCCGGCGAAATCGGGTCGAAACGTTTGTCATCGACGCAGAAAACCCGGCGGCGGCGCTGCGCGCCGAGCTCGACGCGCGCGGCGTGACCGCGCGGAGCGTGGCGCTCGGCCTGGCCCGCGCCTTGGTGACCGTCAAGCCGATCGAGTTGCCGCCGGTCGTCGGCGAGACGCGCGAGATGGTGCGCTTCGAGCTCGAGCGGCATCTGCCGTTCCCGGCGGACGACGCCCCCTTCGACTTCCTGCCGCTCCAACCCGAGGGCGGGCCCGGCCAGCCAGCCCAGGCCAAGCGCGTGCTCATCGCGGCGGCCGACCGCCGTGTCGTGGACGCGGCGCTCCGGCTCGCCGAGGACGCGAAGCTCCGCCCGGTGTCGGTCACGGTCGCCGCGCACGATCTCCTGGCGCTGGCGCAGCCCGAGGGCAACCAGCGCGTCGTGTGGGTCCACCGCACGGGCGACACGGCCGATCTCCTGCTGGCCCAAGGCGGCGACCTCGTCGGGAGCCGGAGCGTGCCCGCCGAGGATCCCGTGGCGCTGGCGGCCGAGATCGGCCGGACCTTCACCCTCGCGCGCTGGCGCGGATGCGACGCGGTCTGGGTGTCGGGCGACGACGCGGCCGCGCTCATGGGCCCGCTCACCGTGCTCGGCGTGCCCGTGACGGCGCCGGCATACACGAGCCGCGCGCGCCGGCGCCTCGCGGCGCTGGGCGAGGCATCGCGCGGCGCCGCCGAGCTGGCGGTGGCCGTCGCCTCGGGCCGCGGCGTCCGGCCGCTCGACCTCATCCCCGCGGCGATCAAGCCCCGCCGCCTCACGCGCCCGCAGCGCGCGAGCGTCGGCATACTCGCGGCGACGCTTCTCCTGAGCCTGGGCACGCTCCTCGTGCCGGGCTTCCGCGAGCACCGCCGGCTCAACGCGCTCAACGCCGAGATCGCCCGCATCGGCCCCGAGGTGCGGGTCGTGGAACGCTCGCTGCGCGAGCTCGAGACCAGGCGCCGGCTCGCCGCCACCGTTGCCAACATCGGGGCGGCGGCGATCCGGCCGCTGCCCGTGCTCCGCGAGCTGACGGAGGTCCTGCCGAACGACGCATGGCTCTCGATGCTGACGCTGGACGCCAAGGGTGTCGAGCTCACCGGCCAGGCCTCGCAGGCGAGCGCGCTCATTCCGCTCCTCGAGAACTCGCCCAGGCTCGAGCGCGCCGAGTTTGCCTCGCCGGTCACCCGCGGCCGCGACAAGGAGCAGTTCCGCATCCGTGCGGGATGGGAGATCGCGCCGGACGGCGCGAAGCCTGGAGTCGCGCGGCCGGGCGCCGCCGACGACGACGACGCGGCGTCCGTGCAGCGCCCGACGCCCGGGTCCCAGCGCGCGCCCGGCGGGCCGACGGGGCGCCGGCCCGGAGCGGAGCGCCGGTGATCGGTAACCTCTCGCGCCGCGAGCGCACCGTCATCGTCACGGGGCTTGCCGTGGCCTTCGCGATCGCCGCCTGGTCGTTCATCGCCGAGCCGATCCTCGAGGCCAATCGCACCGCGGCCGAGATGGTGCCGGCGCGCGAGCAGGTGCTCCTGAAGCGCCGCGAGCTCATCGCGCGGAAGGCGGCGATCATGGCGGAACTCGAGGCGACGAACGGACAGATCGAGGCCCTCTCCACGCGTCTCCTCACCTCCACGACGTCCGCGGTCGCTGCGTCGGAGCTGCAGAAGATCGTGAAGGAGATGGCCGGGCAGGCGAACACCGAGGTCCGGAGCGAGCGCATCCTGCCGACGGCCGAGCGGGGTGAGCTGGTCGAGATCCCCGTCGAGATCGCGGTGTCGGGCGAGATCCGTCAGCTCGTGGATCTCCTCGCGCGGCTCGAACAGGCGCCGAAGCTGCTGATCGTGCAGGAGATCCGCATCCGTGTGGTGAACGTCAGCCAGCCGCGAGACCTCCTCGCCTCGCTGACGCTGTCGGGATTCATCCTCCCGGGCAAGGGCAAGACCTAGTGCCCCTGCGGGTGCCGAGCCGGCTGCTCGCGGTGAACACACTGCTGGGAGGCGTGTCGCTCGCCTGCGTCGGCTTCATCGTATGGGAGCTCGTGGCGCCACTGCCGTCGCCCGAGATGCGCCCGCGGCCCGCGCCGGCGGCCGCTCCAGCGCCCCCGGTCGACGCGCCGCCAGCGTCCGCCGCCGCCTACAACGTCGTCGCCGCGCGCAACCTCTTCAGCCCGACGCGCTCCGAGGCGCCTCTGAGCGCCGCGGACGGCGCCGGATCGACCGTCGTCAAGCTGAACCTCCACGGCGTCGTCCTGCGTGACCAGAACCCGGTCGCGTACCTCGAGGACCCGCAGACGAAGCGCGTGGCGGGCTACCGCGTCGGCGACGCGATCGCGGGCGGCACCGTGCAGACGATCGCCGCCGACCGGGTGGTCATCGCGCGGCCCGACGGCCTGATGGACGTGAGGCTACGCGATCCGTCGAAGCCGCGGCCGGCTGCGCCCGCGGCGCCGCCCGCCGGCCTCACCGCGCCCGTGCCGGGCGCGCCGGCGGCCCCCGCCGTCCCGCAGCCGCAGGTCCGGGGTGCGCCCGGCGCCCCCGGCACGATGGTGGGCCCGTTCCTCCCGCCCAGCCGGCGTCCGCCGCTGAGCCTGGGCCGCAGCCTGTCCGTGCCTCCCATGGGCGCGGTGCCACCTCCGCTGGCGCCACAGCAATAGCATGCTGAAGCGCGCAACCGCGCTCGTCACGCTCGTCGCGCTCATGGCCGG
>JBGPIS010000056.1:0-10195 GCA_041484965.1 Methylomirabilia bacterium | reverse complement strand
TCCTGGTTCGCAACTACGCTGGGGTTGCCGCCTTCGACAACCGCCACGACCGAGTTGGTTGTTCCGAGGTCAATGCCGATCACCTTCGCCATGTCCGCGCTCCCTCTGCTGGCGCGCGCCGGCGCGGGCCCTGATGGGCCGGCACCGCCCGCCGCGCGAGCGACTTACAGAATGTCGATCTTGATTTCCTTAGCCAGTTCTAATTTGAGTACATCCTTCATATATCAGGTGAGTGTATACCTGTCAACTCGATCTAAATGATCGATTAAATGACCTGAAGAGAGCCGAGGTCAACGCTCAGTGGTGCTAGGGTCTGAGAATGCGGCTCGGCTGCCTAGGGTGCCTCACCCTTCTGGTAATCCTTGCGCTGGTCGGCTCGACCGCCTGGCTCGTGATCCAGACCCTGCAGGAGCCGGAGGTGGTGCCGATCGCCGCGGCCACCGTGGCGGACGGAGTACGGGCTCAGCAGAAGATCTTCGAGGTCGTGCGGCGCGGGGCGCAGCGCGGGGATAAGGACGCCGAGCCAGTCGTGCTCACCGAGCGAGAGCTCAACGCGTTCCTTTCCCGTCATCTGGCCGAGATCGCCGAGCTGCCGTTCACCGACATCGGGCTCCGCCTCCCGGGCGGCGGGATCGCCGAGTTCCGTGCCCGACTCGAGCTCCGTCACCTCATGACCGAGCCCCCGCTCCCGGCGCTCGCCCGCGCCCTCCCGGCGTCCTGGCTCCAGCGTCGGATCTGGCTCGACGTGCGCGTGCGCGCCCGCCTCGAGCCCGGTGTCGCACGACGGGAGCGCCGTTACCTCCGCCTCGGCGTGACCGAGTTTGCCGTGGGCCGGCAGCGGCTCCCGACGATGCTGCTCCGGCTCCTGCTAAATCCCGCCGCGCTAAGGATGCTCCGGTGGCCGGTGTCCGGGGGAATCGAGGCGGTTACGATCGAGGCGGGGCGGGTGGTGATCCGGGCGGCTTCGTAGCCTTCACGTAACGGAGCTGGAGATCGTACAGGAGCTCGTCCAGGATCTGCGTCTCCTCCGCCGACCGGTGGCCCTCCGTCTTCTCGCGCAGGAGCAGGAGCAGGTCGATGGCGTCGGCGGCGTTGGCCAGATCGTCGTGACGCTCGCCGGTGACCGGGTCGGGCGCATCGCCCATGGAGATCACGGCCGAGCTCCCGAGCATCATGAAGAGTCCGATGAGGCTCCGTTCCGGCTCTCCGCCCGGCCCGGGGACCGGCTCGGGGGCGGGCTTCAGAGGCTCCTCTGGGCGGGCGGGGGACTGCGTGGGCGTCTCGTCGTCCGAAGGCCGCCTGCGGCGGTCGCTAACCTTGAACGTCTCCTGGGGCTCTCCTGGGACCATCGCGGCGAACTTAGCATACGCGAAAACCCCTGCTGTATAATCGCTTAGCCTCAGGAACGGACATGACCGAGTCCCCCGGTGTTCTCTTCGAACGGCTCCTCGACCTCATGGCCCGACTGCGTGGCCCCAACGGCTGCCCGTGGGACCGCGAGCAGACCCGCGCGTCCTTGAAGCCCTATCTGATCGAAGAGGTCTACGAGGTCCTCGAAGCGATCGAAGCCGGCGACCCCCGAGAGCTCAAGACCGAGCTCGGCGACCTTCTCTTCCAGATCGTCTTCCACGCGCGCCTCGCCGAAGAGACTGGCGAGTTCGCCATGGCGGACCTCCTGCAACGGCTCATCGACAAGATGGTGAGCCGCCACCCCCACGTGTTCGGCGACGCATCCGTCTCCACGCCCAAGGAGGTTCTCGCGCAATGGGAGGGGATCAAGCGGCGCGAGGCGGCGGCAAGCGGACAGCGACGCTCGGCCATCGACGGCGTCCCGCGCGCGATGCCCTCGCTCGTGCGCGCGCAGCGCCTCCAGGCGAAGGCGGCGCGCGTGAATTTCGACTGGCCGGACGCCCGCGCCGCGTGGGCGAAGGTCGAGGAGGAGATGCGCGAAGCGGGCGACGCGATCGCCTCGGGCGAGCCGGCGCGCGTGCAGGAGGAGCTGGGCGACGCCTTCTTCTCGCTCGTCAACGTCGCGCGTCTGTCCGCGATCGACGCCGAGGAAGCCCTGCGGGGCGCGACCGAGAAGTTCCGGCGCCGCTTCACTGGGATGGAGGCGGATCTGCTCGCGCGCGGCAAGTCCGTCGACACCGTCCCGCCGGACGAGCTCGAGCGTTCGTGGGAGGCGGCCAAGGCCCGGGAGCGCGGGCGGCCGACGCCATGAAGCTCAAGATCGGCCAGTCGTCCGTCTCGATCGAGCGCGGCGACATCACCGACTGGGAGGTCGACGCGATCGTGAACGCGGCGAACTCGACGCTCGCGATGGGCACGGGTGTGGCCGGCGCGATCAAGCGCAAAGGCGGCGTCATCATCGAGGAAGAAGCGATGCGGCAGGGCCCCGTCGAGGTCGGCGAAGCCGTCCTGACGACGGGCGGGAACCTGGCCGCCACGCACGTCATCCACGCCGCGGTCATGGGCCCCGACCTCAAGACGGACGCCGAGAAGATCGCCGCGACCACGCGTGCGGTCCTCGGCCTCGCCACCAAGCACCGGATCACCTCTCTGGCGCTCCCGGCGCTGGGCACCGGCGTCGGCCACGTGCCGCCCGCCGTCTCGGGCGACGCGATGCTGAACGCCGTGGTGAGCCACCTCCGGGCGGGGGAGTCGAGTCTCCGGCGGGTCGTTTTCGTGCTCTACCAGGACGACGCCTACAAAGCCTTTACAGATACGCTAAAACGCCTGGGTGCGGTACAGTAATAGGCTACGATGGCGCAGCAGGTAAAGCTCGGTCAACCTGTCAACCGGCGACTCGGGGATCTCCTCGTCGCCGACGGTCTGCTCGCCCAGGAGCAACTCACCAAGGCGCTCGCCGAGCAGAAGGGCTCCACCGAGAAGCTCGGCTCCATCCTGATCCGGCTCGGCTTCATCAACGAAGAGCAGCTGATCGGCTTCCTGTCCCGGCAGTACGGCGTCCCCTCGATCACGCTGTCCCAGCTCGACATCGACCCCGAGGTCCTCAGGCTCGTGCCGGCGGCAATCGCGAAGAAGTACGAGGTCCTGCCCGTCCGGAAAATGGGCAACTCGCTGGCGCTCGCGATGGCCGACCCGACCAACGTCTTCGCGCTCGACGACATCTCCTTCATGACGAACCTTCAGGTGCTGCCGCTCGTCGCCTCGCAGACGGCGATCAGGAAGGCGATCGACCGCAACTACGAGTCGAAGACCGAGGCGATCACGAGCGTGATGCTGGACATGTCGAGCGACCTCCAGAACGTCGAGGTCGTCGAGGGCGACGAGGAGAGCGGCGGCAAGGTCGACATCTTCGAGCTGAAGGAGTCGGCCGACGAGGCGCCGGTCGTCAAGCTCGTGAACATGGTGCTCGTCGACGCGATCCAGAAGGGCGCGTCCGACATCCACTTTGAGTCGTATGAGAAGGTCTTCCGGATCCGGTTCCGGATGGACGGTGTGCTGCACGAGATGCTCGCACCGCCCAAGCGCCTCGAGGCGGCGCTGCTGTCGCGCCTGAAGATCATGTCGAACCTCGACATCGCCGAGCGGCGGATGCCGCAGGACGGGCGCATCAAGCTCCGCTACAGCAACCGCGAGATCGACTTCCGCGTCTCGACCCTCCCAACGATCTTCGGCGAGAAGGCGGTGCTCCGGATCCTCGACAAGGACGCGCTGAAGCTCGACCTGACGCAGCTCGGCTTCGACGAGTGGAGCCTCGCGAAGTTCGAGGCGGCCATCCATCAGCCGTACGGCATGGTGCTCATCACCGGGCCGACCGGCTCGGGCAAGACGACCACCCTCTACTCGGCGATCCACACGATCAACTCGCCGGACGTCAACATCATGACCGTCGAGGACCCGGTCGAGTACAACCTGAAGGGCGTCAACCAGGTACAGATCAACGAGCACGTGGGGCGGAACTTCGCCGCCGCGCTCCGGTCCTTCCTGCGCCAAGACCCCGACATCATCCTCGTCGGCGAGACGCGCGACCTCGAGACGGCGCAGATCAGTATCCGCGCCGCGCTCACAGGGCACCTCGTCTTCTCTACGCTGCACACCAACGACTGCCCCTCGACCATCGCCAGGCTCCTCGACATGGGCATCCAGCCCTTTCTCGTCGCCTCCTCGCTCCTCCTCATCCTGGCCCAGCGCCTGGGACGCAAGATCTGCAAGGCGTGCCGGGAGCCGTACGAGGGCGACGAGGAGAGCCTCGTCCCCTACGGCCACGTCCCCCAGGGCCTCGGCAAGGTCACCTTCTGCAAAGGCAAGGGCTGCCCGACCTGCAACTTCACCGGCATGAAGGGACGCGTGGCGATCTACGAGGTCATGCCGGTGAGCGAAGAGCTGCGCGCCGCCATTCTGAGGAACGTGCAGACCGCCGAGATACGGGAGATCGCGCAGTCCCAGGGCATGCGGACGCTGCGCCAGTCGGGGCTCCTGAAAGTGCTCGACGGCACGACGACCATCGAAGAGGTGCTGCGAGTTACGCTGGCGTAGGCACGCCGTCATCACCGGACGAAGGGAGACACGATGGCAGCGAACATGGCCGATCTGCTGCAGATCATGGTGGACCGCGGGGCGTCGGACCTGCACATCACGACCGGCACCTACCCGCAGCTCCGCATCAGCGGGCGCCTGACCCAGCTCACGCAGTTCGAGGTGCTCGCGCCCCAGGACACCCAGCGGCTCGCCTACAGCGTCCTCAACGAGGGGCAGAAGCAGAAGTTCGAGGAGGAGAACGAGCTCGACCTCTCGTTCGGCATCCAGGGGCTCGCGCGCTTCCGCTGTAACGTCTACCGGCAGCGCGGCGCGGTGGCCGCGGCCATCCGCATCATCCCCTACAAGATCCGCACGTTCGCGGAGCTCGGGCTGCCCCCGATCGTGCAGCAGCTCGCCGACCGTCCCAAAGGGTTGATCCTCGTGACTGGACCGACCGGCTCGGGCAAGTCCACGACGCTCGCCGCGATGATCGACAAGATCAACAGCGAGCGGTACGAACACATCATGACCATCGAGGACCCGATCGAGTTCGTCCACCCGCACAAGTCCTGCCTGGTCAACCAGCGCGAGGTCTTCGCGGACACGCACTCCTTCACGAGGGCGCTCAAGTCGATCCTCCGCCAGGACCCGGATGTCGTGCTCGTGGGTGAGATGCGCGACCTCGAGACGATCGCGGCAGCGCTGACGATCGCGGAGACCGGCCACCTGACCTTCGGCACACTGCACACCAACTCTTGCGCGCAGACGATAAACCGGATCATCGACGTGTTCCCGACCACGCAGCAGGCGCAGGTCCGGTCGCAGCTCGCGCTCGTGCTCGAGGGCGTCCTCTCGCAGACCCTGATCCCGAAGACCGGAGGCGGGCGCACGATGGCGATGGAGATCATGGTGGCCACCCCCGCGATCCGGAACCTGGTCCGGGAGGAGAAGATCCACCAAATATACTCGGCGATCGCAACCGGGCAGAAATTCGGCATGCAGACGATGAACCAGTCTCTCGCCGATCTGGTGAGGAGGAAGCAGATCACCCGCGAGGACGGCATGAACCGCTCGATGCTGATCGAGGAGCTCACGCAGCTCCTCTCGCACGACGGCGGCGGCACCGCCGCACCGGCCCCGGCCTCGGCCGGCGCTTCACCCTTCATCAAGCGCTAGGAGGAAGCCATGCCCGTGTTTGCGTACCGTGGCCGGTCGGCGGCTGGCGCCGTAGCCGGCGAGATCGAGGCCGACGATCGGCCCGGGGCCGTCGCGGCGCTCCGCGCCAAAGGCGTCGTCGCGACAGCCGTCCAGGAGCGCCAGGCCAAGGCCGCCCGTGTCAAGAAGATCGGCGGCGGAGTCAAGGACAAGGACCTCGCGATCTACACGCGCCAGTTCTCGACGATGGTCGACGCCGGCCTGCCGATCGCGCAGTGCCTCATGATCCTGTCAGAGCAGAGCGACTCGAAGACCCTGCGCGACGTGACCGGCCGGATCGCGCGCGAGGTCGAGGGCGGCGCCACGCTCGCGGAGTCGTTCCGGAGGTACCCGAAGGTCTTCGACGACCTGTTCACGAACATGCTGCAAGTCGGTGAGTCGGGCGGCGTGCTCGACGTCGTGCTCCAGCGGCTGTCGGGCTACATCGAGAAGGCCGCCAAGCTGAAGAGCAAGGTCAAGGGCGCGATGGTCTACCCGGTCACGATCATCAGCGTCGCTGTCCTCGTCATCGTGTTTATGATGATCTTCGTCATCCCGACGTTCGCGAAAATGTTCAGCGGGCTCGGCGCCGAGCTCCCGCTGCCGACGAAGATCGTCATGATGCTCTCCAACTTCGTGCAGCGGTACATCATCTTCCTGGTGCTCGCGGGCGCGGCCGTCATCTACGCGATCAAGCGCTACTACGCCACCGACCAGGGCAGCAAGGTGATCGACGCGTTCCTGCTGAAGGTCCCGGTGATCGGCATGCTCATCCGCAAGGTCGCGGTCGCGCGCTTCACCCGGACGCTGGGCACCCTGATCTCCTCGGGCGTCCCCATCCTCGAGGGGCTCCTCATCACCGCGCGCTCGGCGGGCAACCGCGTCGTCGAGCGCGAGGTCATGCAGGCGCGGACGGCGGTCACGTCGGGCCGGACGCTCTCCGAGCCGCTCCGCGGCAGCACGGTGTTCCCGCCCATGGTGGTACACATGATCAGCGTCGGCGAGAACACCGGCGCGCTGGACCAGATGCTCCAGAAGATCGCCGACTTCTACGACGACGAGGTGGACACGGCGGTAAGCGCGCTCACGTCGCTGCTCGAGCCGATCATGATCGTGTTCCTCGGCGTCGTCGTCGGCGGCCTGGTCGTCGCGATGTACCTGCCGATCTTCAAGCTGGTCACGATAATGAAGTAGTGAGAGCGCCAACCATCGACGGGCTGCTGCGGGGGTTCTGCTGGGCGCGGCTCGGGATCGCCGCCTTGCTGCTGGCCCTCGGGCCGATGCTGCCGACCGACCTCATCCCGGGCGAGCAGCCCGGGGTCCTGGCGCTGGCGCTCGTCGTCGCGGTCGCATCGTCGGCCGCGCTCCTCCTTCTGGGCCGCGTCGCCGAACCCCGCCACATCGCGTGGCTCTTCTGCCTGCTCGACGTGGTGCTCATCACGGCCGTCGTGGCGGCGACGGGCGGCGCCCGGTCCATCTTCGCCTTCCTCTACGTCCTCTCCGTCACCGCCGCGTGCGTGCTTCTGTCGCGGACCGGCGGGCTCGCAATGGCGGCCGCCGCGAGCGTGCTCTACACGGGCATCGTGCTGGCGCGCACCGTCTTCCCGACCAGCGTATTCTTCGACATGCCCCAGGAGACCACCGCGCTCGAGCTGCTGACGATGTTCCTCAACTCGGGCACCTTCTTGATCGTGGCCATCGTTGCCGGCGGCCTGGCCGAGCAGTTCCGCACGACCCGGCGGGAGCTCGAGAAGGAGCGGCGGGACCTCCTCGACCTTCAGGCGTTCAAGAACCTCGTGTTCCAGTCGGTCACCACCGGGCTGATCGCGCTCGACCGCGAGCACCGGATCACGGCCTTCAACCGCGCTGCCGAGGAGATCACCGGGCGCTCCCCGGCGGACGCGATCGGCCGCCCGTGGGCGGAGCTGTTCGGCGACACGATCTCGCCGGACGCGATCGCCGCGGCCATCGACGGCAACCCGCGCACAGCGACGGTGCACGAGACGACGCTCCGCCGGCCCGACGGCGGCGCCGCGCCCGTCCGGCTCACCTTCTCCGCGCTGCGGTCCGGTGAGGGGACCCGGCTGGGGTTGATCGGCGCGTGCGAGGACCTGTCCACGCTCCGGCAGATGGAGGCACGGATGCGGCAGGCCGACCGGCTGGCGACGCTGGGCCGGCTGGCGGCGAACATCGCGCACGAGATCCGCAACCCCCTGGCCTCCCTCACGGGCGCGATCGAGGTGCTGACGAGTCCGGCGACGGCGGGCGAAGCGCGCGACCGGCTCTCGCAGATCGTCATGCGCGAGTCGGAGCGGCTCAACCAGATCATCAAGAACTTCCTCGAGTACGCCCGGCCCGCGCCCCTGACGCTCGAGACCGTCAACATCGCCGACGCCCTCGACGAGGTGCTCGTGCTCATCGAGCACCGCGTCAGGCCCGGCAGCCTCAAGCTGGTGCGGGAGTTCGTCCCGCCGCTCGTCTGGCGGGTCGATCCACAGCAGTTCAAGCAGGTCGTCTGGAATCTCTGCCTGAACGCCGTCGAGGCGATGCCCGACGGGGGCGAGCTGCGGGTCGGCGCGGCCGCGGCGCCGGGCCAGTTTCTCAACGTCTGGGTGGCCGACGCCGGCACGGGCATCGGGCCCGACGATCTCGCCCACGTGTTCGAGCCCTTCTTCTCCACCAAGCCCGAGGGCACGGGCCTCGGCCTGGCGCTCGTGCACCGGATCGTGCAGGAGCACGGCGGCGAGATCGACGTGCGCAGCACGCCGGGGCTCGGCACCACGTTCACGATCACGCTGTCCGCGCGCGATGCCTGACACGCGCGTGCTGGTCGCCGACGACGAGCGCAGCATGCGCGACCTCCTCGCGATCACGCTGCGGCAGGCGGGCCACGAGGTGGCGCTCGCCGAGGGCGGGGCTCAGGCGATCGAGGCGCTGAAGCGCCAGGCCTTCGACCTCGTCATCACCGACCTCCGCATGCGCGACGTGGACGGTCTCGCCGTGCTGCGCGCGGCGAAGGAGCACGCTCCCGAGACGGTCGTCCTGGTGATCACCGCGTTCGCGTCCACGGAAACAGCGGTCGAGGCGATGAAGCTCGGCGCCTACGACTACATCACCAAGCCGTTCAAGATGGACGAGATCAAGCTGACCATCGCGAACGCGCTCGAGCGCAAGCGACTACAGGACGAGAATCAGGCGCTGAAGCGGCAGCTCCGGCAGGAGCGGGTCTTCGCGAACTTCATCGGCCAGAGCCGGCAGATGCTCGAGATCTTTGAGACGATCCGTAAGACCGCCGACAGCCTCTCGACGGTGCTCGTCACCGGCGAGAGCGGGACCGGCAAGGAGCTCGTCGCGCGCGCCATCCACGAGGAGAGTCCGCGGCGGAACGGGCCGTTCGTGTCGGTCAACTGCGGGGCGATCCCGGAGACGCTGATGGAATCCGAGCTCTTCGGCCACGTGAAGGGCGCCTTCACGGGCGCGGTCGCAAGCACGGTCGGGCTCTTCTCGGCTGCCAGCGGCGGCACCTTGTTCCTCGACGAGGTCACCGAAGTCCCGCCGTCGGTGCAGGTCAAGCTCCTCCGCGCGATCCAGGAGCGGGAGATCCGCCGGGTCGGCGACACGCGCGACATCAAGGTCGACGTGCGCCTGATCGCAGCCTCGAACCGCGACGTAACGAAGGCGGTTGCGGAGGGCACCCTGCGCGAGGATCTCTTCTATCGGCTCAACGTCATCCCGATCCACCTGCCGCCGCTGCGCGAGCGGCGGGAGGACGTTCCCGTCCTCGTCGCGCACGTCGTGAAGACGATGGCGGCGGAGCTCGGCCGCCCCGTGCCAGGCGTCACGCCGGAGGCCCTGGCGGTCCTCGAGGGCTATCGGTGGCCCGGCAACGTCCGCGAACTCGAGAACGTGATCGAGCGGGCGCTCGTTCTGGGCAGCGGCGACATGCTCGACGTGGGCGCCCTGCCACCGGATCTGCGGCGTCCGCGCGACGTCCAGGACATTCCAGTGGAGATCCCGGACGGCGGGCTCGACCTCCAGGCCACGCTCGACCAGATCGAGCAGCGCTACATCCAGATGGCCCTGGCGCGCACGGGCGGCGTGCAGACGCGCGCCGCCGAGCTGCTGCGCGTCAGCTTCCGCCAGCTCAGGTACAAGCTGCAGAAGTACGGCGCTCGGTCGGGCTCGGAGAGCTGACGCTCCTTGTCACCAGGCTCGCCACGTTCGTCATGGTTTCCGGATGTCCGCTGCCGTCGCGCGGCCGTAAGTCCCTGTCGGGCCACACCTCGGGGCCCGAACGGGATTCGGCATCAGCCCTGCATACTAGCCAGGATGTTTTACCTGTGGAGGACTGAATTGGGACACTGGTGGGGCAACCGTCGCTTCGCTTTGAAGGCCCAGCGTGGCTTCACGCTGATCGAGCTGATGATCGTGGTCGCGATCATCGGCATCCTGGCGGCCATCGCCATCCCGCTTTACGCCAACGTTCAGGCGCGGGCGCGAATCGCAAAAGCGCAGG
>JBGPIS010000055.1:0-10378 GCA_041484965.1 Methylomirabilia bacterium | reverse complement strand
GGTGGGCAGCACGCCGACCATCGGATGAACCACGCCGTCCGGATCCTCGAGAGTCTCGGCGAGGTACATGAGCCCGCCGCACTCGGCGTAGATCGGCCGGCCGGCCTCGGCGAACCGGCGCACCGCTTTGCGCATGGAGACGTTGTCGGCGAGCCGCAGCGCGTGGAGCTCGGGATAACCGCCGCCGAAATAGAGGCCGTCGACGTCAGGCAGCTCGGGCTCCTCCAGGGGACTCCAGAAGACCAGCTCGGCCCCCGCCTCGCGCAGCAGTTCCAGGTTCTCCACGTAATAGAACTGGAATGCCACGTCGTGGGCCACGCCGATGCGAATGGCTCGGGCCGGGGCAGGTCCCCGAGTGAGTGTCTCTCCGAAACGAGGAGGCCTGCGCCGGCCCGAGCCAGCGACCGGCGCCTCGCGCGCGAGTGTCAGGAGGCGGTCGAGGTCGAGCGAGCGCTCGACGGCGTCGCCGAGAGCCCGGAGCTTCTCGGGCACGAGCGTCCCCTCCGCCGCGGTGACGAGCCCCAGGTGGCGCTCGGGGAGCGCCAGGCCCTCGTCGCGCAGAATCGCGCCGAGCGGCGCCGCGCGGCAAGCCGATCGGATCGCGTCGAGCACCATGCGCCCGTGCCCCTCGCTGCCGACGCGGTTCGCGATGACGCCGGCCACATCCAGGGCGGGATCGAACCGCTCGAACCCGAGCGCCACCGCGCCGGCGCTCCTGGCCGAGCCCCACGCGTCGAGCACGAGCACCACGGGCGCGCCCAGCCACTTGGCCACCTGCGCCGTCGAGCCCGCTTCGCTCACGCCGTCGATCCCGTCGAAGCAGCCCATCACGCCTTCGACGACGGCGACGTCCGCGTCACCCGCGTGGCGGCTCACGCAGGCGAGCACGCGATCGCGCCCGCACATCCAGCCGTCGAGGTTGTAGGACGGCCGGCCGGTGGCGAGCTCGTGGAAGCCCGGGTCGATGAAGTCGGGACCGACCTTGAACGCCTGGACGCGGAGGCCGCGGCGGCGGAACGCCTCCAGCATGCCGAGCGTGATGGATGTCTTCCCCACGCCCGTCGAGACGCCCGCGACAACGAGGATGCGCGCCATCTAACTCTTGCCGCTCACGCCGGCGGACTTGAACGTCGCCATCTCGCTCCAGATCAGCGCGGCCGCGCGCGCCAGATGGATGAAGAGCGCGGCGCCCGTCCCCTCCCCCAGCCGCATGTCGAGGTCGAGGTAAGGCTCGAGCCCCAGGTGGGCGAGGACCGCCGCGTGGCCGGGCTCGACCGAGCGGTGCGAGGCGAAGAGCGCGTGGCGCGCCGCGGGTACCAGCGTCACCGCGACGAGGCCCGCGGCGCCGGAGATGAAGCCGTCGAGCGCCACGGGCACGCGGCGCGCGGCGCCCGCGAGGATCACGCCGACGAGCCCCGCGATCTCGAAGCCGCCGACCGCCGCGAGCACGCCGAGGCCGTCGCGCGGATCGGGCGCGTTCACCATGAGCGCGCGCGTGACGATCTGGATCTTCCGCGCGAGCGACGCGTCGTCCACGCCCGTGCCCCGCCCCGTCACGCGCTCCGGCGCCTGGCCGGTGATCGCCGCCGTGATCGCGCTCGCCGCCGTCGTGTTGCCGATCCCCATCTCGCCCGTCCCGAGGAGATCGGCGCCGGCATCGAGCGCCTCGAGTGCCAGCCACGCGCCAGTTTCGATCGCCGCGACGGCCTGTTCGCGGCGCATCGCGGGGCCGACGGCCATGTTCGCCGTGCCCGCAGCGATCGGACACGAGACGAGCGCCGGCGAGGGGCCGATCGGCGTGGCCACCCCGAAGTCGGCGACGACCACGCGGGCTCCCGCCTGGCGCGCGAGCACGTTCACCGCCGCCCCGCCGCGCAGAAAATTCTCGACCATCTGCGCCGTCACCACTTGCGGGTACGCGCTCACGCCCTCGGCGACGACGCCGTGGTCGGCGGCGAAGGTGAAGATCACCGGCCGCTCGACGCGCGGCGCGCCGGCGCGCAGCACCGCCATGCGCCGCGCGAGCTCTTCGAGCCGCCCGAGGCTTCCCGGCGGCTTCGTCAGGCTGTCGAGGTGGCGCTGGGCCTCGGCCGTGTGGTTCGTGGCCGGCGCCGTGATGGAGTCAAGGAGCCTGGACAGCATCGCTGATCCTCCCGAGCCCGGCGGGCGGCGGGGTGACGGACTTGAGCGTGACGGGAATGCCGGCGACCATCAGCACCACGCGATCGCACGCGGCGGCGACCCTCTGATTGACGAAGCCGAGCAGGTCGCGGAAGCGGAGCCCCACCTCGGTCTCCGGATGCACGCCCTCGCCGACCTCGTTCGACACGAGCGTGATCGAGCACGCGCGCCGCCCGATCAGCTTCGCGAGCGCTTCGGCCTCGTCGAGGATTGCGTCGTCGCTGTCGCCGCGCAGGAGGCGGTTCGAGACCCAGAGCGTCAGGCAGTCGACGACGATCGCGTCGTGCGTGCCCTCGAGCTCGGCGAGCCGGGCGGTGAGATCGTACGGCTCCTCGACCGTCGTCCAGTGGCGCGGCCGCTCGGCCTGGTGGCGGGCGATCCGGCGCGCCATGTCGTCGTCGCCGGCGCGCGCGGGGGCGACGAAGGCGATCCGCCCTCGGAGCGATGGATCGGCGACGGCGAAGCGGCTCTTGCCGCTACGCGCCCCGCCCAGAATGAAGAGCGATGAGGCCAACGCTCCCGGCTCCTCCCTCGAAGACCGGTTTCACGGTACGCGCCCGGGCAGGTCTCCTGGCTCTCGGATCGTCCTACTCCCCGCGCCTTCCCGGCCTCGCGGCCAGTGGCTCCTGCGGGTTTCGTCCCCGATTACAGTGACGGGGTCGCGGCGGCTTCGGACCGCCTTCCCTGGGCCCTCGTGGGCATCCCGGGGCGCGAATTACGCCGTGACGGTAACAGAAGCGGGAACGCTGCGCAACGGTCGCGGGTTGGAAGAACGCACGGGGCTTACGGGTCGCCCGGGCTCGTGATATGGGAGATGCTGAAGCCGAAGTTCGCGATCCCGTTCCACTACGCGACGTTCCCGGTGCTGCGTGGCACGCCGCCGGAGTATCAGGCCGCGCTCGGCCAGACGACGGTCCAGGTCTTCCCGATCAGCCCGGGCGACAAGCCGACGTTCTAGGCGGTCTGCGAACGCTCGTGCTGGCGGATGCGGCGCGAGAGCGTGACGAGCATCCGCTCCGTCAGCTCCGGGACGTTCTTGAGGAGCGTCCAGAAGTGGATCCGGTCGATGACGAGCAGGCGCAGGTCGGTCTCGGCCTTCACCGTGGCCGACCGCGGCTCGCCGTCGAGCAGGCACATCTCGCCGAAGAACTCGCCGGGCCGGACCCTGACCTTCTTCTGCGCCGACACCGTCACGAGCGCCGTGCCGTCCACGATGATGAAGAACTCGTCACCCGGCTCGCCCTGGCGGCAGAGCAGGGTCCGCTCGGGCACCTCCACGACCTTCGAGATGTCGGCCACGGCGCGGAGCTGCTTGATGGTGCAGTCTGCGAAGATCGGCACCCGCTCGAGATGCCGGATCTTCTCGTCGCGGCCGACGCGGAATCCCTCGAACATCCGGCCGATGAGCCCCATCACGCCCCCTTTCTGGCTTTGTCCGCGTAGCTGACGGCGAGCCCCGCGGCGGCGTCGGCCTGGATGCCGTACGGCGGAATCGGATAGCGCAGGCCGTTCCTCGACAGCGCCGCGAGGCCCTCGATGGTCTTCGGGAGGAAGCGCGGCGGGATCGCCATGAGCAGTTCGTCGTCGGCGACGCCGCCGTACCGCCGCTCGGCGTAGCACGGGATCGTGAGCGCGGGCTCGCCCGTCTTGAGCGCCCGGCCCCACGAGTCGGCACACGCCGACTCGCCGACCGAGGTGAAGGCGAGCTTCTTGTAGCCGGTCCATTGGAGGCCGTTGATGAAGAAGATCATCTGCCCCGGCGTGCCGTAGATGAGGCAGATGTCCGGCGGGTCGAGCCGTCCCGACGTGAGTGGCGCGACCGCCATCGCGCGGTAGCGGCCGTGGGGCACGCAATCCATCGCGTGCTGGTGGAGGCTCGCGTCCTCCTTCGTCTTGAACCAGACGCCCGCCATGCGGTGGCCGGAGAGCCACTCGTTATCCTGAGGATGGAGGCCGATGACCGCGCCGCACTGGGCGCCGACGAGGTCGGCCATCGTGATTCCCACCGTCCAGCCGAGCTGGCGCGCCTGCGCGACGATCTGGTCGGTCGTGTGCTTCGCCGTCGGGCGGCGGATCCTGGGGATCGCCTCCATCGCCTCCACGGTCTCGAAGAGCTTCATGCCGATGGGTATCGACCGCAGACGGAGATACTGGTTCAGGCCGTCCACGATCGCGGGCCAGTCGTAGGTCGCGGTGGTCATCAGCGGAGTCCTCTCAGCCGCTCGAGCTCGCGGCGCTCACGCTTGGTCGGCCGGCCGGCGCCCGGCGGGCGGTAGGGCGGCGGCGCCTGGCGCGCGCGCGGCGGCTTGGGCGGCGTCAGGTCCTCGTAGAGCGCGCGGGCGACGGGCGCGGGCCCGCGCGCGCCGGAGAGCGCCAGCACCCGCACGACGCGCTTGTCCCGCGGCAGCGTGACGTGGAGCATGTCCCCCACCCGCACGGCCTTCGCCGGCTTGGCCGCCTCGCCCTTCACGTCCACCTTCCCGCCCGCGCACGCCGCGGCGGCGAGGCTCCGCGTCTTGAAGAAGCGCGCCGCCCAGAGCCACTTGTCCACACGCAGGGGTGTCTCCGGCACGGGATGAAGGTATCATAGCGAACGTGAGGTGCCGCGCATGCTGGCCCGGACCGTGATGCCGGCCGTTGCCCTCGTCCTCGCCGCGACGGCGTGGGCGGCCGACGTGTCCGTCGTCGAGGACTGGACGACGCAGCCCCTCGGCGCCAAGGGCATTCCCGCCGGATGGAAGGGCGGCCAGACGTGGGGCAACCCGAAGTACGACTTCACGGTCGCGGACAACGACGGCCATCGTGTCTTCCATCTCAAGAGCGAGGGCGACAGCTCGACGATCAGCAAGGAGCTCAAGGGCAAGTGGAGCCTCAAGGACACGCCCATCGTCGAGTGGAGCTGGAAGGTCGTCGCGCTCCCGAAGGGCGCCGATTCGCGGAGCAAGCACACGGACGACCAGGCGGCGCAGCTCTACGTCGTGTGGCCGCGCTTTCCGCAGGCGTTCCGCTCGCGGATCATCGGCTACATCTGGGACACGACGGCGCCGGCCGGCCTCGTCGTGAAGAGCGAGAAGACGGGCACCGTCACCTACGTCGTGATGCGTTCGGGTCCCGCCGAGCTCGGGAAGTGGCTCACGGAGCGGCGCAACGTCGTCGAGGACTACAAAGAGATCTACGGCGAGGAGCCGGAGAATCCGGGCACCGTCTCGATCGCGATCGACTCAGACGACACGAACTCCACCGCCGAATCCTTCTTCGGAGCGATCGTCTTCAAGCGGCCGTGAGCGCGTCGCGTGACTTCGTCGGCGAGCTCGCACGGGAGAATGCGGCGTTCTGGCAGGGGCGCGACGTGCGCCTCGACCCCGGAGCGGCGCGGCCCGTGAGGCTCCAGCAGATCCGCTACCGGATGCGCCAGGGCGTCTACAACGAGCTGCGCTCGGTCGAGCTGATCGCCGCGTGGATCCCGCACGTGCCCGAGGCCCAGATCCGTGAGCTCCTGCCCGGCCAGCTCGACGACGAACAGCGCCACTACCAATTGTTGAGGGCGCGGCTCATCGACCTCGGTGAGGACCCCGACGCCTACCGCCCGCTGCCCGAGTGGGAGGCGCTCTTCGACTGGCTCGTCGCCTGCCGCATGCGCCCGACGCTCGAGAAGCTCGCGATGTTCCAGTTCGCGGGCGAGACGCAGTCGTGCGAGGGGTTCGAGACGCTGATCGCGCTGGCCCGCGACGTGGATCCGGAGACGGCTGAGCTCTACCGGACGCGGATCTTACCCGACGAGTACCGGCACGCCGCGATCGGCCGGAAGGCCCTCACGCTGCTCGCCGACACGCCCGTCCGCGAGGCTCAGGCGCGGGCCGCGTGCCGCGAGATGAACGAGCGCGTCTTCGCCGTCTACCGCGCCCACCGCGCGCGCGCCGACCGTGGCGCGTAGCGCGGCCGCCTGTTCGTGGGGGCCGCCTTCGCGCCACTGACTCGCCCCCCTGGTAGCACGGGTCACGGGGTGAGTCACACCTCGAAGGAGGTCGTCTAGCGGAGATCGCCGCTGAGGTTCGGGAGGAGCGTCACGAGCTCGCCCGCCGCGAACTCGGCCGCCATGCTGGCCGCGTCGATGAGGGCCTGATTCAGGGTCGTCACGTACCACTGCCCCGCGCGCGAGTCCACGAACCGCACGTACTCGGCGAGCTCCGCGTCGGAAAGACCGCGATAGCTGAAGAGCATGTTCTGCAGGCACGCGATCCGGGTGGGCGCCAGCGCCTCGGTCCGCGCCTGCGCGAGCCGGGCTTCGAACTGCTCGGGGCTCAGCCTGAGGTGCACGGGGCGGACGGGCGCGGCGGCGCGGGCCAGGCTCCGCGCGAGGGCCATCGCGACGTCGAGCGCCGTCTCCGCGGCGCCGGTGCGCTCGTCGAGCTCCTGGACGAGGGCGATGCGGTTCTCGGACGGCCACGGGATCGTGTCCCGCTCGGCTCCGATCGCCGCAACTTCGGCCCGCGTGATCCGACGGCCGAGCGGCGAGCGATACCACTCGAGCGCCTGCGTGAGCCGAGCCGCGTCCACGTGCCGGCCGAGCTCGAGCCGAATCCGCGCGTGGAGCATCCCGGCGTCGAAGTGCCGGGCCGCGATGCGGTCCACCAGAGCGAGGTCCTGGGCGGAGAGCCTGCCGGACGCCGCCTGGAGCTGGACTCGGATGCCGGCCGCGAGCGCGTCGAGCTGGGCGCGCAACCCCGAGAGCTCGAGGAGCTCGTCGACGGCGGCGGTGGTGGTTTCGGAAGGACGCTCGAGACGGGGGGCCGGGCCGCGCTCCACGGCCTCGCGCGGCACGGCCGCGTGGGCGGGCCACGTGCCGACCGCGAGCGTCGCACCGAACAAGATGGAGAGCGTCCAGCCACGGACCATCGCCCGCCTCCTTCGAGGGTCGCCTCAAGCGCCCTACCCCTCGGGAGTGCATAGGCGGTGCCCGGGTCTGGCGGCGTGTGCCGGCGGCTATTTACACGACGCCGGCGGCCACGCCTGGCTAGAAAGCGGCCAGAGGTTCCCCTCAGATGGCCAGCGCGTAGCCGTCGCGACGGGGGTCGGCGCCGGCCATGAGCGCGCCGGACTCGCGGTCGCGGACGATCCCCTGTCCCCCGCCCACGATCCACGACCACTCGGGGATCTCGTTGACCTGATGCCCGCGCCCGGCGAGCGCGGTGCGCACCTCGGCAGGAATGCGCGCCTCGGCGTCGATCAGGCGGTCGCGGTAGACGCGCACGCGCGGCGCCTCGATCGCCTCCTGGATGTTCATGCCGAACTCGAGGACGTTGAGCAGCATCTGCGGCGTGGTCTGGAGGATCCCGTAGGAACCGGGCGTGCCGATGGACATCAAGAAGGCGCCGTCGCGGAAGATCTGGGTCGGCGACATCATGGTCCCCGCCTTGCGCCCGGGGCGGATCAAGTTGGGCGACTCGGGATCGCGATCCATCCACTTGAGGATGTTGTTGAGGACGATGCCCGTGCCGGGGACGGCGAAGCCCGAGCCGAACGGGACGCCGAGCGTCTGCGTGACCGAGACGACGGTGCCGGAGGCGTCGGCGCAGGCGAAGTGGGTCGTGTGCTCGTTCGCGAAGGCCGCGGGATGACCCTCGCGGATCTCGCTCGGCAGGCGCTCGCGGGTGTGGCGCTCACCCTCGCTGCGCCCCGCGCGCACGGGATCGATCCTGGCGCGCTGGGAGGCCGCGTACCCCTTCGAGAGGAGCCCCGCGATCGGCACGCCGGGCTTGTAGGCGTAGGCGAGGCGGTCTGCCGAGCCGAGCTTGATCGCTTCGATCAGGTGGTGGAGGTAATCGACCGAGTTGTGACCCCACGCCCGGAGATCGAAGCCCTCGAGGATGTTGAGCGTCTCGAGCATCTGGAACGCCGAGAACGGCGGGGGCACGGAGGAGACGTCCCAGTCGCGGTACCGGATCGTCGCCGGCTCGCGCCACTCGGGCTTGAACGCCGCGAGGTCCTCCTCGCCGAGCCAGCCGCCGGCCTCGCGGACGGCGCGCGCGATCGCCTTGGCGATCGGCCCGCGGTAGAAGACCTCGCTCCCACCCTCGGCCACCTGGCGGAGCGTCGCCGCCAGCTCCTTGTAGGTCACGACGGCGCCGGCGCGCGGGCCGCCGTTGCCCCAGTAGAGGCGCCGGGCCTCCGGCGAGCGCCCGAGGGTGGCCCGCGCGGCCTCGAAGAAGTCCACGTTCTTGAAGGTGAGCGGCACGCCCTGCTCGGCGAGCGCGATCGCGGGGCCGAGAACCCGCGCGCGGTCCATCGAACCGAAGCGCTCGAGCGCGGCGAGCCAGCCACCGAGGGTCCCCGGCGTCGCGCACGCCTTTGGGCCGCCCGCCAACTCGTCGTCGGTGCACCTGGCCGCGTCGGCCGCCTTCGGCGCGGCGCCGATGAAGTCCAGCACGTGGCGCTCGCGGCCGCGCGAGACGAGCATGAGGCCGATCCCGCCCACGCCGGACATGAAGGGCTCGACGACGTTGAGCGTCGAGCCGACGGCGACCGCCGCATCCACGGCGTTGCCGCCGGCGAGCAGCATCTGGATCCCGGCCATCGAGGCGAGCGGGTGCGCGGAGGTCGCGACGCCGCGAGTTCCCATGACGGTCGGACGATAGGCGTTCCGGTGTGGCGGCATCAGGTGGCTCCCTTCAGGACCTGGCGGACCGCGGCGATCACGGCATCGGCGTCCGGGGTCGCGAATTTCTCGAGCGGCGGGCTGAACGGGATCGGGATGTTCGGCCCGGCGACGCGCGCGATCGGCGCGTCGAGATCGTCGAAGCACGCTTCCATGATGACCCACGCGAGCCATGCGCCGGTGGAGCCGCGCATCGGCCCCTCTTCCGCGATGACGACGCGATTCGTTCGCCTCACGGACGCGGCGAGCGTCTCGCGGTCGAGCGGCACGAGGCTCCGCGGATCCACCACCTCGACCTCGATCCCCTCCTCCGCCAGCCGGCGTGCGGCCTCGAGGCTCTCCCCGACCATCCGCGCGGTTGCGATGACCGTCACGTCGCGCCCGCGACGCTTGACGTCGGCCGAGCCGAGCGGCACCAGCGTCTCCGCCTCCGGCACCTCGCCCGTCACGCGGTAGAGGCCGCGGTGCTCGAAGAGCAGCACCGGGTCGGGGTCGCGGATCGCGGTCTTGAGGAGGCCGCGCGCGTCGGCAGGCGTGGACGGAATGCACACCTTGAGGCCCGGAATGTTGACGAACCACGCCTCGACCGAGTTCGAGTGGTGGCCTCCGCCCGAGCGGCCGATGCCGTACGGCATCCGGAGCACGAGCGGGCAGTCCACCTGGCCGCCGAACATGTAGCGCGACTTCGCGATCTGGTTGGCGACCTCGTCCATCGCGCACGTGACGAAGTCGGCAAAGTGCATGTCCACCACGGGGATGAGGCCCGTCATCGCGGCGCCCATCGCCCCACCGACGATCGCCGCCTCGGAGATGGGCGCGTTGAGGACGCGGTCGGCGCCGAACTCGTCGACCAGGCCCTTCGTGACGCCGAAGGGGACGCCGAGCACGATGTCCTCGCCGATGCAGTAGACGCGCGGCTCGCGGCGCATCTCCTCGCGCAACGCGAGGTTCAGCGCGTCGCCGAAGTCCATCACCGGCACCGGGGCGACTCCAGGTGACGAGCCAGACGAGGCCCGAGGGAGGAGCCGACCGCAGCGTACGCGGTTGTACGTGAGGATCGGCGACGACTGAGAACGAAGTCTGGCGAAGTCAGATGGAGTCGCCTCAATCTCGCCATGGGTAATACGCGAAGAGGTCGGTAAGCGCGTCGTGGGGCTCGGGCAGCGGGCTCGCCTCGGCGTGGGCGACCGCGTCGTCGATCTCGGCCGCGACGCCGTCGCGGATCCGTCGCGCCTGGGCGTCGTCCAGGAGCGTCTGCTCGCGGAGCACGCGCTCGAGCCGCGCGATCGGATCGCGCCGCCGGCCTTCGGCGGCTTCCGTCTTCGGCCGATAGGCCTGCGGGTCTCCCTCGAAGTGGCCGACCCAACGGATCGTGTGCGCCTCGATCAGCGACGGCCCTTCGCCGGCGCGCGCGCGACCCACGGCCCGCGCGACCGCGTCCCAGACCGCGAGGACGTCGTTGCCGTCCACCGGTTCGCCCGGGATGCCGTAGCCCGCGGCGCGCCTGGCGATCGAGCCGCCGGCCGTCGAGTCTTCGGTCGC
>JBGPIS010000054.1:0-10494 GCA_041484965.1 Methylomirabilia bacterium | reverse complement strand
GTGGACGAGCACCCGGTGATCCGCCACATGCTGAACCTCGAGACCGTCAACACCTACGAGGGCACGCACGACATCCACACGCTGATCATCGGCCGGGACGTCACCGGCCTCGACGCGATCGGGATCTGAGCGTGAGCGCCGGGCGCGCGCGGCCCATCGTGGACTACGCCCGGCGCCAGAGCGCGATCACACCGTGAGGCGCGAGAAGGGTCGGTGATGGCGACGGCGGGCAGCCGAGTGCTGGTGGTGGACGACGAACCCGACGTGCTGTCGATGCTCGGCGAATTCCTGAGGGGGGAGGGGTTCGAGGTCGTCGAGGCGGCGAACGGACTCGAGGCGCTGCTCCAGGTCAAACGCGCCCGGCCGGACGCCGTGCTGCTCGACCTCCTGATGCCGCGCCTCGGCGGGCTCGACGCGATCAAGCGAATCCGCGCGTTCGACCGGTCCATCAGGATCATCGTGATCACGGGCACGCTCGACGAAGAGCTGCACCGGCAGGCTCGCGCGCTCGGCGCCGTCGCCGTGTTCACGAAGCCGCTCGAGACGGCCGAGATCGCGGACGCGCTCCGTGGGCAGCTGCCTCCCGAGCCCGCGCCGGAACCCGTGGCGGCGGCGCCGGCGCGGCCCGTCGCGGCGCCGGCGTCCATTCTCATCGTGGTCGACGAGCCGGAGCTCCGCGCGGGGCTCGAGACGCTGCTCGCCGCGAAGGGCCACGAGGTGCGCGCGCGGCGCGACGCCGCGGCCGGCGTGCGCGCAGTCGTGGAGCGGGCGCCCGACATCGTGCTGCTCGACGTCGAGCTGCCGGGGCTCTCCGGTGTCGGCGTGCTGCCCACGATCGTGACCCTGGCTCCCGACGCCAAGGTGATCATGGTCAGCGAGAGCGCGAACGCGGAGCTTGCCCAGCGCACGCTCGCGTTCGGCGCGTTCGACTGCGTGACGAAGCCGGTCGACCCCGCGTACCTGCTCCAGTCCATCGAGACGGCGCTCGCGATGCGGCGGATCGCCCCGGGCGAGTAGGCGGATAGGCAAGCGCTACGGCGCCCTCTGGGCCGTCCGTGGCATGAGTCCTCGGGTCGCGATTGAAACTCTCCGGGAGTTGTGCCAAGGTCTCGGCGATGAGCCGCCAGACCCGTCTCGCGATCCTCGGGGCGCTCGTGGCGCTGGCCGGCGCCGCCGCGGCGGTGCTCGCCGCCGGGCCCTGCGCGCACCGCGGCAACCTCGACCCGCTCTACTGCGACGAGGACCGCGATCTGGTCGCCGACCCGCCCAAGGATAGGGGGAAGCTCGTCAGCCCCGACCCCCTGATCTTCACCTACGTGCCCGTCGAGGACCCGGCGGTCTACGAAGGCGCGTGGTCCGACTTCCTCAAGCACCTGGAGAAGGTCACGGGCAGGAAGACGCAGTTTTTCGGCCTGCAGAACTACGCGGCGCAGATCGAGGCGATGCGCTCGGGCCGGCTTCACATCGCGGCCTACTCCACGGGGAGCGTGCCGTATGCCGTGAACCTCGCGGGCGCGGTGCCGTTCGCGGTCATGCGTGACGCCAAGGGCCTCTCCGGCTACCACGTGTGGCTCATCGCGCAGGCGAAGAACGACCGGATCAACTCGGTTGCCGACCTCCGGGGCAAGCGGGTCGCCCACGTCTCGCAGACCTCGAACTCCGGCCATCAGGCGCCCGTGTACTTCTTCTCGAAGATGGGCGTCGTGCCGGGCAAGGACTACGAGATCGTGTTCTCCAGCAAGCACGACACGAGCGCGCTCGGCGTCGTCAACGGCGACTACGACGCCGCCGTCGTCGCCGACACCGTGATCGAGCGGATGGCGGCCCGCAACGTCCTGAAGCGCGAGGACCTCAAGATCATCTGGACCTCGCCGACCTTTCCCACGGCCGGGTTCGTGCACGCGCACAACCTCGAGCCGAGGCTGGTCGAGAGGCTCAAGGAAGCGTTCATGTCCTTCCGGTTCGAGGGGACGAGCGTCGGCCGGGAGTTCAAGCCGAGGATTGGGTTCATGCCGCTCAACTACAAGCGCGACTGGGAGCCGGTGCTGGCCATCCTCGAGGCCAACGGGGTCATCTTCAGCAAGGACGCGGAAGACTACAAGAGGCTGCAGAAGCCCGGGCGCGAGTAGCCGCCGCCTCCGTGCTCGAGGTCAGGGCGCTCGAGAAGACCTACCCGACCGGCGACCACGCCCTGCGCGCCGTGTCCTTCACGGTCGCGGGCGCCGACGCGGTGTTCATCATCGGCCCGTCGGGCGCCGGCAAGTCCACGCTCCTCCGCTGCGTCAACCGCCTCGTGGAGCCCGACCGCGGCTCCGTCCGCCTCGACGGCGTCGAGCTCACCCTACTCCAGGGCGCGGCCCTCCGGGAGGCCCGGCGCAAGATGGGGATGATCTTCCAGGAGTTCAACCTCGTCGAGCGCCTCAGCGTGATGGAGAACGTCCTCTCTGGGCGCCTCGGCTACGTTTCGCTCTGGCAGGCTTGGCGCCGGCGGTTCCCGCCGGAGGACGTCGACGCCGCGTTCGCCACGCTCGCCCGCGTCGGGCTCGAGGGCTTCGAGGGGAAGCGCGCCGACGAGCTCTCCGGGGGGCAGCGCCAGCGCGTGGGGATCGCGCGCGCGCTCGTCCAGCGGCCGAAGATCCTGCTCGTGGACGAGCCGACCTCGAGCCTGGATCCGCGCACGTCGGAGAGCGTGCTCCGGCTCATCGTCGAGCTCGCCGCCGAGGATGGGATCCCCGCGCTCGTCAACATCCACGACGTGCCGCTGGCGCGCGCGTTCGCCCGCCGGGTCATCGGGCTCCGCGAGGGCGCGATCGTCTACGACGGCCCGGTGGGTGGCCTCACGCCGGCCGTGCTGGAGGCGATCTACGGCGGCGCGCTGCTCGAGGCGGGAGGCGCGGCGCCGTGAGGTGGCGGCCGCCGTCCGTCTGGCCGCGGCCGTGGATGGGGCCGGCTGCGTGGGCTCTCGTCGCCGCGTTCCTCGTCTGGAACGCGCTGAGCCTCCAGGTGGACGCGGCGCGGGTCGCGCGGGGGCTCGGCCGGCTGGGGACGGTCGCCGCGCGGGCGTTTCCGCCCGACTTCCACCGCGCGGGGCTGCTCGCGACGGGCATGCTCGAGTCCGTCGAGATCGCGACGCTTTCGACCGTCTTCGGCGTGCTCCTCGGCCTGCCCGTGGCGGTGCTCGCGGCGAAGAACGTCGTCCCGCTCGCGGTGTACGGCGGCGGGCGCGCGGCCATCACGCTCGGCCGGACCTTCCACGAGCTGATCGTCGCGATCCTGTTCGTCAAGGCGGTCGGCTTCGGCCCGCTCGCGGGGATCCTGACCCTGACCGTGAACTCCGTCGGCTTCTTCGGCAAGCTCCTCGCCGAGCAGATCGAGACGATCGACCGCGGCCAGATCGAGGCCGTGCGCGCGACCGGCGCCTCGCGTGGCGCGGTGCTCCTCTACGGCGTGCTCCCGCAGGTGCTCCCGCGCATCGTCGGGCTCACGATCTACCAGTGGGACATCCATCTGCGCCAGTCCACCATCATCGGCATCGTCGGCGCCGGCGGCATCGGCGCGACGCTCTACAACGCCTTCTCGCGGTACGACTATGATTTCGCGCTCGCCATCCTGATCGTCATCGTCCTGCTCGTGCTCGTGGGCGAAGCCGTGAGCGCCGCCGCCCGGAAATGGGTGACGTGAAGCCCTGGCGGAAGTACAGCCCTGCGCAGTCGGCGGCGCGGACCTGCGCCCAGGCGGCGGTCGCCGTCCTCGTCGCCTGGATGTTGGCGCGCGTCGGGATCCGGTGGGAGTGGGTCGCGGACGCCCCGTGGCAGATCGGCGACCTGCTCGGGCGCATGTTCCCGCCCGAGTGGTCCTTCGCGGGCCGGCTCGTGGACCCGCTGCTCCAGACCGTGAACATCGCGACCCTCGGCACGGCGCTGGCCGTCGTCCTGTCGATCCCGATCGCGTTCCTCGCGGCCCGGAACACGACGCCGAACCGGGCGACGTACGCGCTCGGCCGCCTGGTGATGGTCGTGAGCCGGTCGGTGGACACGCTGATCTGGGCGCTCGTCTTCATCATCGTCGTCGGGCCGGGGTCGCTGGCGGGCCTGCTGGCCGTCGCCGTCCGCTCGGTCGGGTTCGTCTCGAAGCTCTTCGCCGAGGGCATCGAGGAGATCGACCGCGGCCAGGTGGAGGCGGTGACCGCCGCCGGCGCGACGCGCTGGCAGATCCTCGTCTACGCCGTGCTGCCCCAGGTGCGGCCCGTCTTCACCGGCGTCTGCGTCTACCGATGGGACATCAACATCCGCGAGTCCACCGTGCTCGGCCTCGTCGGCGCCGGGGGGATCGGGTTCGCCCTCAACGAGGCGATCCTCGGCCTCGAGTGGAGCCGCGTCGGTCTCATCCTGGTCGTGGTCCTCGCGGTGGTGATCGTCTCCGAGGCGGTCTCCGCCGTCCTCCGGGGCCGCGTCACCTGAGCGCCGAGCCCGGGCGCCGCGCCGGGCTCTCGCTTGCGATCGCCGCCGTCACGCTCGCCGTTCAGAACGGCATCGTGATGGCGTTCGCAGTCCTCTACCTCCCGCTGATCGCCGAGTTCGGCGGCTCGCGCGGCGGGGTGGCCACCGTCCAGTCGGCGGTGTTGCTCCTCGGCGGTGTTTCGGGGCCGCTTGTCGGCTGGGCCTTCGACCGCGTCGGGCCGAGGCGGCTCGCGCAGGGCGGCGCAGTCCTGGCGGCGCTCGCCTTCGTCCTCGCGAGCCGGGCCGGCTCGCTCCCGCTTCTCGTCCTGACCTACGGCGTCCTGGGCGGCCTCGCGCTCTCCACGCTCGGCGGTCAGACGAACATGACCGTCGCCGCGCTCTGGTTCCCGAAGGCGCGCGGCCGCGCGATCGCGATCGCGGATCTCGGCACCGGGTTCGGCGCGGCCTGCGTCATCCCGCTGGGGCAAGCGCTGGTGAGCGCGCTCGGCTGGCGCGCGACCCTCCTCGTGTGGGCGGCGCTGCTCGTCCTGATCGTCGTGCCGCTCAATGCCTTTCAGCGCCTGCCCGCCGACGGCCACGCGACGCGCGGCGGCGAGCGCCGCGCCGCCGGCGGATGGACGCTCCGGAGCGCGGTGAGGTCGGCGCCCTTCTGGTGGCTCGCGGCGACGCGCTTCTGGGGCGCGTGCGCGTTCCCGGTCATGAACGTCCACATGGTGGCGTTCGCGGTGGGGCAGGGGATCGCGCCCGCCGCGGCGGCGACGGCGCTCGGCGCGGTGAGCCTTGTGAGCCTCGCGGGCCGGCTCACGACGGGCGTCCTCTGCGATCGTCTCGGGCGTGCCGAGACGCTGACGCTCACCTACGGGAGCGCGGCCGTGGGCGTCGGCTGTCTCGTGCTCCTGTGGGCGACGGGAGCGCCTTGGTGGCTGGCGCTCTACGTGGCCTTCTACGGGATGGCGCAGGGCTCGAGCGGGATCGTCAACACCGCGCGTACGGCCGACGTCTTCGCGGGGCCCTCGTTCGGCGCGATCTACGGCTGGCTCGCGCTCGCGGTGGGGCCCGGCGAGGCGCTCGGCGCGTGGCTCGGCGGCGGGATCTTCGACGTGTCGGGGAGCTATCTCGCCGCGTTCGGCTTCGTGGTCCTGGCGCTCGTGGCGGGCTGCTTCTCGATGTGGCGCGTGCGACCGGCGCCTAGTGTCGCGTCGCTGAAGTCATGGTAAGAACTGCCGCCACGCGGGCCCGTCGGCCCCGCCGCGCGATCCTCAACATGATTTCGCAGACGGGGCGCTAGCGCGGCGGCGGCCCCGCCGCCGCCCGCAGCCGGACGAGCATGACGGCGAGCGAGACGGCCGCGAGAATCCAGAGCGCGGTCAGGACCCAGCGCGCGACGCGCTCGTGCGCGGGCGGTCGGATCGGGATCACGGCGAGCTCGGCCCTTGCCGCGCGCGGGTGGTTGACGGGATTGATCACCTTGAGGGCCACGTCGTATTCCGCGTTTCGCGCCGCGTTGAGGCTCGGGAGCCACGCGAGCACCTCGACGTCGCCCCGGCCCGTCGTCCCGCCCGTGAGCTGCGCGCCGAGCTCGCCGCCCTTCCGCGTCGTGACGACGGCGCCCCCCGCGTCACGGATGACCAGCCCATACTCGAGCGTGAGGCCATCCACGGGAACGGCGGGCGCGCCCTCCCGGCCATCTCCGGGGAGCGGGCCCTTCCACTCCGCGCGGGGAACGACGAAGGAGAGCTTCAGGAGGAGCACCGTGTCCACGGGCTGTTGCACGACGAGGCGCCAGAGGCCGGCGCGCGTCAGATCAATGGGCCGGCGGAGCGGGACGCCGTCGGCGAGCCAGATGCCGGGGGCGGCCCACACACCGAGCGCCACGAGGCCGAGAAGCGCCAGCAGGCACGCGACGAACTTCAGGCGCGCGCGGCTCACGTCGTGAGGTCGACGTACAGCTCGATCTCGTGAGCGTCGGGGTCCCGGACGGAGAACGACACGTCCGTTTCGCCGAATGACGGGAGCCCGTGCGCCTCCACCCACCGGCGCGCGGCCGCCAGGTCCTCGAGCGAGGTCCCGACGGCGAACGCGATGTGGTAGAGCCCGGGCACGCCCTTCGTCTGAGGCCCGGGGCCGGCGGCCCGCGCGAGCTCGCACGAGACGTCGTGGTGATGGACGCCCGCGGAGAAGAACACGATGCGCCCGCCCTTGCCGACGCCCGTCTCGGCGAGGCCGAGAATGTCGCGGTAGAAGCGGCGCGTGGCCTCGAGATCGCGGACGAAGAGCGCGACGTGACCGAGCTCGCGGATCCGGAGCCCTGTGGAGGGTGCGTCCACGGCGACGAGTAGTGTACCATTAGCGGGTCATGGCTGAATCGACAGCCGTCACTCCATTCGTCGAGCCCGCCGAACGGATCCGGCCGCACACGAAGCTCATCGCGCTCCTGGCGCTCGGGCACCTCGTGATCGACCTGAACCAGGGGTCGATCCCCGCGGTGCTGCCGCTCCTCAGGAAGGTGCACGACCTCACCTACGCGCAGGCGGCGATGATTGTGCTCGTCGCCAACCTGACCTCGTCGCTGATCCAGCCGCTCTTCGGCTATCTCTCCGACCAGATCGCGCGCCGCTGGATCCTGCCGACGTCCGTGTTCCTCTCGGGCGTGGGCCTGGCGTTCATCGGCGTCGCGCCGGGCTACGTCACGGTGCTGGCGCTCGTGCTCGTGATGGGGATCGGCGTCGCCGCGTGGCACCCGGAGGGCTACAAGGCAGCGACGGGCGTGGCCGGCGAGCGCAAGGCGACCGCGCTCTCGTGGTTCTCGCTCGGCGGTAACGTGGGGTTGGCGCTCGGCCCGCCGGTCGTCACGTACCTCGTCACCGGGCTCTCGCTCGCGGGCACGCTCGGGATGCTCGTGCCGACGGCGCTCGTGGGCGGGCTCATCCTCGCCGGGCTGCCGCGCATCAACCAGGCGGCGGCGCCGCGCGGCGTGACCGCCGCGGCGGCGCGGGGCGTCAACATGCCGGCGGCGATGGCGCTCCTGATCTTCCTCGTCGCGATCCGCTCGTGGGCGACGCTCGGGTTCACGACGTTCGTCCCGTTCTACTACGTGGATTATCTCAAAGCGGATCCGCGGCTCGTCGGCTCGGTGCTCTTCGTCTTCCTCGGCGCGGGCGCGCTCGGCACGGTGGTCGCGGGCCCGCTCGCCGACCGCTGGGGCCCGCGCCCGTTCATGCGCTGGGTCTTCCTCGCCGCGATCCCGTTCGGGCTCCTGTTCCTCCACACGGGCGGCGTTCTCGCATTCGTCGTGCTCGGCCTCTACGGCGCCGTGCTCACGTCGAGCTTCTCCGTGTCGGTCGTGCTCGGCCAGGCGTACCTGCCGCGGAACGCGGGCATGGCGTCGGGGCTCATCGTCGGCTTCGCCATCGGCGCGGGCGGCCTCGGCGTGACGGCGCTCGGCTGGGTCGCCGATCACTACGGGCTGCCCGCGACGTTGACGATCAGCGCGCTCATGCCGCTCGCCGGCTTCGTGGCCGCGCGCTTCCTGCCGGCGCCGCAAGACAGATGAGGTCGTCGGCATCGCGGGGCCCGGTGACATGAATCGCACCATGCGGAACGGAGCCCGCACGCGTCTGGGGCAGGCCACCCACGGAGTGTTCCCGGCCTCGCGGGCGTCGCTACAATGAACGACGGCAGCCCGTTCCAGGACGGCGAGCAGGTCCTGCTCATCGATCAGCGCGGCAAGCGCCACCTGATCTTCCTCCGGAAGTCGGAGACGTTCCACTCGGACCGCGGCTGGGTCGCGCACGACGCGATCATCGGGCAGCCCGAGGGGACGTGGATGCGGAGCTCGCTCGGGCTCCGCTATCTCGCGCTCCGGCCGACGCTCGCGGAGTACGTCCTCGACATGCCGCGCGGCGCGCAGGTCATCTACCCGAAGGACCTCGCGATGATCCTCTTCTGGGCCGACATCTACCCGGGCTGCCACGTCATCGAGGCCGGCACGGGCTCGGGCGCGCTCACGCTGGCGCTCTTGCGCGCGGTGGGGCCTGAGGGCCGGGTCACCACGTACGAGCAGCGCGACGAGTTCGCGCGCCGCGCGCTGGCGAACATCCACATGCGGCTCGGCGAGGTGACGAACCTCACCGTCCGCCTCCGGCCGGTGGAGGACGGGCTCGCCGAGGAACGGCCGGTGGACCGCGTGCTCCTCGACCTGCCGGAGCCGTGGAAGCTCGTGAAGCTGCTCGCCGGGGCGCTGCGGCCCGGCGGGATTTTCCTCTGCTACGTGCCGACGATCATCCAGTCGCACCAGATCGTGGACGTCCTCCAGCACGACCGGCACTGGGCGCTGCTCGAGACCTTCGAGACGCTCTATCGGCCATGGAACATCGAGGGCCAGTCGGTCCGGCCCTTCCACCGGATGGTCGCGCACACGGGGTTCATCACGGTCGCGCGTCGGGTGGTGCCCGAGGAAGGCGGCGCGCCGGAGCCCCGCCGCCATCCCGAGCCCGAGGCGTAGCACGCGCGGATGATCACGATGATGCGGCGGTACCGGAGGGCCCTGCAGGTCGGGCTCCTCGTGGTGATCGCGGCCTTTGTCGGTTCGCTCTTCGTCTTCGGCGCGCGGGGCGTCGGCGACGGGCCCGCGCCTGACGCGGTCGCGACGGTCAACGGCGAGTCGATCCCGATCGACCGGTACCAGCGCCGCTACCAGGCATACGTGGAGGCCTTCGCGCAGAGGTATCGCGACAGCTTCTCGTCGGAGCTCGCCGAGCGGCTCGGCCTCCCGCAGCAGGCCGTCAACGACCTCGTCCAGGAGGCCGTGATCGTGCAGCGCGCCCGGAAGGAGGGGCTCGAGGTCGGCGACGAGGAGCTCAACGCGCAGATCCAGGCGCTCCCCGGCCTCAGGGAGAACGGCCGCTTCGCGCTCCGGCGCTACCAGGGATTCTTACGCCAGCGCGGCCTCAGCGCCACGCAGTTCGAGGGCGACGTCCGCCGCGAGCTCACGCGCCTCAAGGTGGAAGGCGCGGTCCGCGGTGGCGTGAAGGTCACCCCGGCCGAGGTCGAATACGCCTTCGCCCTCCGCCGTGAGGAGATCCGTACGGCGTGGGCGCTCGTCGAGCTCGGGCCGATCATCGCGGCGACGACGGTGACGGACGCGGAGCTCGCGGCCTACCTCGCGGGGCACGGCGACGAGTTCAGGCAGCCGGAGCGCCGGCGCATCCAGTCCGTGACGCTCGCCGAGAAGGACTTCCTCAAGCCCGTCCCCGACGCCGACGTGGAGAAGTACTACAGCGTCAACGTGAAGGAATTCGAGGCGCCGCGGCAGGCGCGCGCCGCGCACGTGCTGGTGCGCATCCCCGAGACGGGCGGCAGCGAGGCCGAGGACAAGGCGCGCGCGAGGGTCGCCGACGTGATCCGCCGGGCGAAGGCCGGCGAGGACTTCGCGAAGCTCGCGAAGGAGACTTCCGAGGACCCGGCCTCGGCGGCGAACGGCGGCGACCTGGGCATCGTCAGTCAGGGCGAGATGGTGCCGGAGTTCGAGCGCGCGCTGTTCGCGCTCAAGAAGGGCGAGGTGTCGCCCGAGCCGGTGCGGACGCCCTTCGGCTTCCACGCGATCAAGGTGTTCGACCTCAAGGAGGGCGGGCGCCGCCCGCTCAAGGAGGTCGCGCCGGCGATCCGTGAACGGCTTGCCGCCGAGGCCGCGGATCGCGCGATGAAGGCGCGCGCGGCGGAGATCCGGCCGCTGCTCCTCGCGGCGAAGGACTTCACGGCCGAAGCGAAGAAGCTCGGGCTGACGGCCGCCGAGTCCACGCTCGCCCATGTCGACCGTTTCATGAACCTCGGCGCCTCCGACCCGCTCGAGGAGGCCGCGTTCGCGCTGACGGTCGGCGGCGTCTCGCCGCCGGTGAAGACCGCCGCGGGTCTCGTCGTCTTGAAGGCGCTCGAGGCGATCCCGGCCGGCGTGCCGCCGCTCGCCGAGATCCGCGAGAAGCTGACCGCGTCGGTGAAGCGCCAGAAGGCGGAGGCCGTCGCGCTCGAGCGCGCG
>JBGPIS010000053.1:0-10510 GCA_041484965.1 Methylomirabilia bacterium | reverse complement strand
ACTGCTGCTTCTTGCCCTTGTCGTACAAGGTCAGGAGCTTCTCGCGCCCGTCCTCGTATTCCCAGGTGAAGGCGGTGTCCGTCCGGCCCTCGAACTTCCACTGGGTCTGCTCGACCGGAATCTGGTAGCGGAACGTCGTCGCCATGGCGTGCGAGACCTCCTCATCCCTGTGTACGGACGGTAAGCCCCCTGGGACCAGGCTGTCAATCGGAACGTCAGGCCGGCTCGCTCCCTCGCGCTCAGCGCTTCAGCAGGTACGGGACATCAGTGACCACGATGTTCTTCCGGAACAGGAGCGCGCCCTTGATCACCAGAGCCGTCTGATTGTGCAGGACGTGCTGCCACCATCTCCGCGGCAGGAATTCGGGCAGGACGATCGTGACCATCCGATCGTCGCCCTGCGACTGGATCTGGTCGATGTAGTCCAGCAACGGGCGCAGGAGTGACCGGTAGGGCGACGTCAGCACGACGAGGGGGACGCCCAGCCCCCACTTGCCCCACTTCTCTTCGAGCTTGGCCGTGCCCGCCGGGTTCGCCTCCACGTACACTGCCCGGACGACCGCGGTGGGGGCGGCGAGCGTCCTCGCATACTGAACGGCGCGGACGACACCCCGATGGACGTCGCCGATGAGCACGAGCACCGTGTGCTGGAACTCGGGCGGCCCCTCTAGACCTTCGAGCGACAGCTCGGCGGCCACCTCCTCGTAGTGCCAGTGCACGGCGAGGAACACCGCGACCAGGAGCGGAATGATCACGACCACGATCCACGCGCCCTCGCCGAACTTCGTGACGGTGAGGGTCGCGAGGACGATGCCGGTCACGATGGCCCCGACGCCGTTGACCCACACCCGCCACTGCCAGCCCTTCTCCCGGAGACGCAGCCACCGGCAGACCATGCCGCTCTGCGAGAGCGTGAACGAGATGAAGACACCGATGGCGTAAAGGGGGAGGAGGGCGTGGGTCTCGCCCCCGAAGATCACGAGCAGGAGGATGGCGAATCCGCTCAGTATCAGGACCCCGTTGGAGTAGACGAGGCGATCGCCTTGGCTGGCGAACTGCCTCGGCATGAACCGGTCACGCGAGAGGAGCGACGAGAGGCGGGGAAAGTCCGCGTACGACGTGTTGGCGGCCAGGAGCAAGATGAGCATGGTCGCGGCTTGAATGGCGTAGTACGCCAGACCGGTGCCGAACACCCGGCGGGCGATCTTCGAGACGACGGTCTCGTCGCCTCCCGGGATGATTCCGAAATCGAAGGCGAGATAGGTGATCCCAAGGAACATCACGATCGAGATCACACCGAGCCAGGTCATGACGGCCTGGGCGTTGCGCCCCTCGGGCGGCTTGAGCGCCTGCACGCCGTTGGAAACGGCCTCGACCCCCGTCAGCGCCGTGCAGCCGGCGGCGTAGCTTCTCAAGAGGAGGAACAGTCCGAGGCCCTCGAGGCCCGGGGGATGGGGCTCGTAGGGGGCCTCGGGAAGCCAATGAAAGAATGCCGCCACGAGCCCGTAGCCGACCATCCCGAGGATGCTCACGACGAAGAAGTACGTCGGCGCGGCGAACAGTCGGCCGGATTCACGGACGCCACGGAGGTTCCCCAGGGCGATCCCGGCGACCGCGAGGACGCTCAAGACGACCCGGTAGGGATGGACCTGAGGCATCGCTGACGTCAAGGCGGCGATCCCCGCGACAACGGAGACGGACACCGTCAGCACGTAGTCGACCAGCAGGGCCGCCGCCGCCGCCAGCGCCGGGAGCATGCCCAGGTTGTCCTTCGCGACGAGGTAGGCGCCGCCTCCCTGCGGATAGGCCGCGACGGTCTGGCGGTAGGAGATGACGACCACGGCCAGGAGGGCGGCGATGCCCAACGCGACGGGAAGCGAGTAGCTGAGCGCTGCGCTCCCGGCGAGGATGAGCACAAGGAGGATTTCCTCGGTCGCGTAGGCCACTGACGAGAGCGGGTCGGAGGCGAACACCGCGAGCGCGACGGCCTTCCCGAGCCGCTCGTGCCGCGCCTGGGCGAGCGGCATCGGCGGGCCGACCAGCAACTGCTTCAGCAGCGCGAGCCGCATGACACCGACGACTCTACTCGTGTTGGCCGTGCGCCGAAACGTCGCCGGCGGATTTTTACGCGATTTTTACGACCCAACTCCGCTTCTTGACGGGGCCTTGACCGCAGACCTGTCACGCTGTGGTCATGAAGCCTCGGTGGGGTTGCCTCTATGGGATCGTCACGCTTGGCATGACGGCATTCGCAGTGGCCGAGCTCGCCGCGCCGGCGCCCACGCTTCGGACCGTCCTCGGGTGTGGCATCGCCGTCGTCACCTGGGGCGCGATCGCGTCGTGGGTGCGGGCGAACCGCGTCGCATTCGATCGGCTCGCGTGGTGCGGCTGCGCGCCGAGTACGGTCACCGTCCGCGTGATCGTGTCGCGGCCGCCGCACCCCCCGCGCCTGCCGGTCGACGAGGGCGCGGCGGCGCCGTCTCACTCGGTCCGCGCCGGCGCTACACTTCAGATGTGAGCAGGGATCTCCCGGCCTGGATCAGAACCGGCTACGCGCAGGCGCTGGCCGTGGTCACTGCGGCCACCGCGGTCGCCTCGCTGATGTTCCCCTTCTTCGAGCTGCCCGACCTCATCATGGCGTACCTCCTCGGCATCGTCGTGGTGGCGATGCGCCACGGCCGCGGACCGTCGCTGCTCGCGTCGGTGCTGAGCGTCGCCGCGCTCGACTTCTTCTTCGTGCCGCCGTACTTCACGTTCGCGGTCTCCGACGTCCGGCATCTCTTCACCTTCGCGGTCATGCTCGTCGTGGGCCTCGTCATCAGCGGCCTGACGGTACGCATCCGGCGGCAGGCGGAGGCGGCCCGGGAGCGCGAGCAACGGACGGCCGCCCTCTATGCCATGAGCCGCGATCTGGCGCAGGCGGGCGCCGTCGAGGACCTCGTGGCGATCGCGGCGCGACACATCGCGGGCGTCTTCGGAGCCGAGGTCGCCGTGTTCCTGCCCGACGCCGCCGGAAGACTTCGGGTGAGCGGGTATCCGGGCCAGCTCGAGGTCGAGGAGACCGCCCTCGAGCTGGGTCAGTGGGTCTTCGAACACCTCCAGCCCGCCGGGCCGGGCACGGGGACGTCGGAAGAGTCGCGTGACGTGTGCGTGCCGCTCCTCGGCCATCGGGGCCCGCTCGGCGTGGTGAGCATCCGGCCCGAACGCCGCGACGCCTTCAAGACGTCCGAGCCGCTGCGCCAGCTCGAGACCTTCGTGAACCAGACGGCGCTCGCCCTCGAGCGCGAGCGCCTGGCCGGCGAAGCGCAGGACGCGCGCGTGCGCGCAGAAACGGAGCGGCTCCGCAACGCGCTGCTGACCTCGGTCTCGCACGACCTCCGGACGCCGCTGGCGACGATCACGGGGGCGGCGAGCACGATTCTGGAGAACGGCTCGCGGCTCGACGACCAGACGCGCCGGGAGCTGCTGGAGTCGGTGCGCGAGGAGGCGGAGCGGCTGAACCGGCTCGTCCAGAACTTGCTCGAGATGACGCGCCTGGAGTCGGGCGCCCTCCAGCTCCGGAAGGAGTGGCATCCGCTCGAGGAGGTGATCGGCGCGGCGCTCGGCCGCCTCGCCAAGCGGCTCGCCGACCGGCGCATCACCACGCGCGTCCCCCCCGATCTGCCGCTCGTGGCGATCGACGACGTCCTCGTCGAGCAGGTGCTGGTCAACCTCCTCGACAACGCCATCAAGTACACGCCGGTGGGGACTCCGATCGCCAACATGGCGACGCCGACGGACCGCGGAGTCACCGTCGAGATCGCCGACCGCGGGCCCGGGCTGCCGCGCGGCGAGGAGGACCGCGTCTTCGAGAAGTTCTATCGCGGGCAGCCTGCCGGCGGCCGGGGCGCCGGGCTCGGCCTCGCGATCTGCCAGGGCATCGTCAAGGCGCACGGCGGACGCATCTGGGCGCAGAACCTCCCCGAGGGCGGCGTCGCGTTCCTCTTCACGCTGCCGCTCACCGGCGCGCCGCCGGCCGCCGTGCCCGCCGATGCCTGACCCCGTCGTCGTCCTCATCGAGGACGAGCCGCAGATCCGGCGCTTCCTGCGGGCCACGCTGACGGGTCAGGGCTACCGGCTGTTCGAGGCGACCAGCGGCGCCGACGGTCTCGTGGAGGTCGGCTCGCGCCAGCCAGACGTCGTCATCGTGGACCTCGGCCTCCCCGACATCGACGGGATCGAGGTCATCCGCCGCCTGCGCGAGTGGACCGACGTCCCGGTCATCGTGCTCTCGGCGCGCGGCCAGGAGCGTGACAAGGTGACGGCGCTCGACGCGGGCGCCGACGACTACGTGAGCAAGCCCTTCGGGGCGAGCGAGCTGCTCGCGCGGATCCGCGTGGCGCTCCGGCACACCGCCGGCGCGTCTCACGAAGCAGACGAGGCCGCGTTCAAGCTCGGCGAGCTGCAGGTGGATCTCCTGCATCGCCGGGTCTTCGTGGGCGAGCGGGAGGTGCACCTGACGCCGATCGAGTACAAGCTGCTGACGACGCTGGTCCAGCACGCGGGCAAGGTCGTCACGCACCAGCAGCTCCTCCGCGAGGTGTGGGGGCCCACGCACACCGACCAGGCGCACTACGTACGCGTCTACATGGCGCACCTGCGCCACAAGCTCGAGTCCGAGCCCGCGCGCCCGCGCTATCTCCTGACAGAGCCTGGGGTCGGCTACCGGCTGGCGGCGGAGTGACGCGACTCGGCGAAGCGCGGCGCGGCTCGGGACGCGGCGGTCAGGCGACGATCACGTGCTCCCGCGTGATGATGAACGGTGGATCGGCCGTGATGAAGTTCGCCTCGTCGGCCCTCACGCGCGCGTACTCGACGCTCGTCGCGGACACGCGCATCGCCTGGGTGTCGTCGAACCAGGTCAGCGCCACGCCGTCGTAGCGCGGGGCGCGCCCGCCCTCGTACGCCGTGCGCCGCGCGTGGCTCTGCACGTAGCGGCGGATCACCGGGATCAGGGCGGCCAGGGGGCCGTGGACCTCGCGCCAGTAGCGCTGGAACGCGTCGATCGGCATTCCCGGCTTGTGGGTCACGAACTCGACGTTCTTGACGCCGTGGCCCGGCGCCGGCCCGTCCTTGATGACGTGCTCGTCGGTGATGAGCAGGCCCATGGTCGAGCGTGCGATGAACCTCGCCTCGTCGGCCTGGACCGCCGCGTACGGCGGCGTCCCCGCCAGGGCGCGCATCGCCGCGGTGTCGTCGAACCAGACCTCCGCGATCCCGTCGTAGATCGGCTCGCCCTTGCGATAGCCGGCCGGCAGGGTGTGCGACTGGACGTACCGGCGAATCCCCGGCAGCTTCACGACGACCTCGGGGTGGACGGTCCGCCAGTACGTCTGGAACGCCTCGACGGACATCCCAGATTTCCGCTTGAAGAACGACACCGCCTTGACCATCGCGTGTCTCCTCAGTATATGATCGGGTCCGTTCCACGGGAAGGAGACCCATGAAGATCCACCGGCTCTACGCGGACAAGAACGGCCAATCGCACTTCGAGGACGTGGAGGTCGAGTTCACCGAAACGACCCGCGCCGGGCGGCTCTCGGCGCGCCTTCCCGCGACGGGGATCATCTTCCGCGAGGTGCCGGCCGACTACGACCTCGACTGGCACCCGGCCCCGCGGCGGCAGTACATCATCAATCTCGACGCGGGCGTGCAGATCACCGCGAGCGACGGCGAGGCGCGCCGCATCGGCGCCGGCGAGGTGATCCTCGTCGAGGATACGCGGGGCAAGGGCCACCTCTCCAAGGCGCTCGAGAAGAAGCTTCGCCACTGCATCTTCGTCACGCTGGACTGAGGCGGTGGGCCGGCTCGACGGCAAGGTCGTGGTGGTGACGGGCGCCTCCCGTGGCCTCGGCGCCGAGATCGCGCGGCTCTTCGCGGCAGAGAACGCATGAACTGGCAATCGGAGATGGACGACCTCAGACGGCGCGAGGAGCTCGCCGAGCAGCTCGGCGGCCCCGAGCGCGTGCGGCGCCAGCACGACGGCGGGCGCCTGACGATCCGCGAGCGGATCGCCAAGCTCGTGGACCCCGGCACCTTCCACGAGCTCGGCAAGATCGCGGGCCGGGCGACCTACGACGAGCGGAACGACCTCGAGAGCTTCACGCCGTCCAACTTCGTGTTCGGGCGGGCCCGGGTCGACGGGCGCCCCGTCGTCGTGGGCGGCGACGATTTCACCGTGCGTGGCGGCTCGGCGGACGCGACCATCAAGGGCAAGCACACCATGTGCGAGCGGATGGCGAACGAGCTCCGGCTGCCGCTCATCCGCCTCGTCGAGGGCTCCGGCGGCGGTGGCTCGGTCAAGACCATCGAGACGACCGGCCGCGCCAACGTCCCCGCCGTCGACGGCTGGGAGTGGGTCGTCGCCAACATGGGCACGATCCCGCGCGTGGCGCTCGGCCTCGGCTCGGTCGCCGGGCTCGGCGCGGCGCACCTCGCGGCGGCGCACTACTCGGTGATGATCAAGGACAAGTCGGCGCTCTTCGTCGCCGGGCCGCCCGTGGTCGAGCGCATCGGCCAGAAGCTCACCAAGAACGAGCTCGGCGGCTGGGAGATCCAGCTCAAGGCCGGCGCCGTCGACCACGCCGTGGACACCGAGGAGGACGCCTTCGCCTGCGCCCGTCGCTTCCTGTCCTACCTGCCGTCGTCGATCGACGAGCTGCCGCCGCGCGGGCCCCGGACCGACGATCCCGAGCGCCGCGAGCCCTGGCTCTTCGAAGCGATCCCCCACGACGTCCGCAAGCCCTACAAGATGCGCGCGATCGTCGAGGCGGTCGTGGACCGCGGCTCGTTCTTCGAGCTCGGGGCGCTGTACGGCGGCGCGATCATCACCGGCTTCGCCCGCCTCGACGGCTGGCCCGTGGCGCTGATGGCGAGCGACCCCTTCTTCTACGGCGGCGCCTGGACGGCGGATACCTGCGAGAAGGTCGAGCGCTTCGTGGACCTGGCGCAGGCCTTCCACCTGCCGGTCGTCTATCTCGTCGACTGCCCCGGCTTCCTCATCGGCCGGGACGCCGAGCAGACCGGCACGATCAAGCAGGGCGTCCGCGCGATGTCCGCGATCTGGCAGACGACCGTTCCGTGGTGCGCGGTGATCGTCCGCAACGTCTTCGGCGTCGCCGGCGCCGCGCACCGGAACGGTTCTCGCTACTGCACGCGCTACGCCTGGCCCTCCGGCCGCTGGGGCTCGCTCCCGCTCGAAGGCGGCATCGAGGCGGCCTACCGCGCCGAGCTGGACGCCGCCGCCGACCCGAAGACAAAGCTCGCGGAGATCGACGAGCGCCTCACCAAGCTGCGCTCACCCTTCCGCTCGGCGGAGACCTTCTGGATCGAGGAGATCATCGACCCGCGCACCACGCGGCCGCTCCTCTGCGAGTTCGCGAACCTGACGGCCCCGCTGCGCAAGCCAGGACCGTCGGTCCATCACATGCGGCCGTAGCGAGCCGCGGTGGATCAGAGCCCGTAGAGCTCCTTGGCGTTGTCGCAGAGGATTCGGCGTCGCGCCTCGGGCGCCGTACCCCCGAAGTTCTCCTCGATCGCCTTGTGCGACTCCGGCCAGGTGCTGTCGGCGTGCGGGTAATCGGACGCCCACATCGCCCGATCGGCGCCGATGAGGTCGATCAGCCGCAGCCCCACGTGATCCGTCTGGAACGTGGCCCACACCTGGCGCCGGCAGTAGGCGCTCGGCGCCATCGTCAGTTGCAACCCGCCGTGGGCGCGCCAGTATTCACCGGCGTCGAGGAACTTCTGGTAGGTGTCGTCCATCCGCTCGAGCATGTAGGGCAGCCAGCCGATCCCGGTCTCGGCGAGCACGATCTTCAGCGTCCGGTGCCGTTCGAGGGCGCCGGAAAAGATCACCGCGGCGAGCGGCTCGTCCATCTGGAGGGTCGAGCACGCCACGCGGACCCCCATGTTCCCGGCGTTGGTGGCCTTGGGGCCGCTGAACGTGACCGTCCGCAGGCCGCCGCCCAAGTGGAACCCGATCGGGAGCCCCGTCTCGGCAGCCGCTTCCCACAGCGGTTCCCAGGCCTCGTCCCACAGAGGCACCTCGACGCGCGCCGCCAGGAACATGCCCGTGCGGAGACCGATGTGCTCGAGGTAGCGCACCTCGTCGGCGGCGCTCTTCGGGTCGTCGATCGGGACCAGACCCGCACCGACCAGCCGCCGCGGCGCGGTCGCGCAGAACTCGGCCAGCCAGTCGTTGTAGGCGCGGTAGCACACGCGCCGCAGGTCGGGATCCTCGATCAGCAGCGGGACGATCGGGCCGTACATGACGGTCGCGTCGATGCCGTCGCGATCCATGTCGGCGAGCCTGAGCGCGGTCGTCGTCGGGCGCAGCACGCCGGGCTCGAGCACGCCGCCCCGGTCGAGCGCCAAGCGCCGTCCGCCCATCGCCCCGGCGGCGCCCTTGCGACCGCCCCAGGGATCCCAGCGGCGATCGCCACAGACCCAGTAGGGCCCGTCGGGAGTGTCGGCGACCTTCGGCGCGCGGTCCCGCCATTCCGCGGGCACGCGCTTCTGCCACAGGTCCTTCGGCAGCCACTGCAGATCGATGTGATCGTCCGCCGAAATGATGCGATATTCCATGGTGGCCTCCCGGGCGATAATTGCACCCTCCGGGGCCGATGTCGACCTCCGGTCGAGGAACCCACGCATGCATGCTGAGATCGAGACGTACGCCAGGGAACTTCGTTGGATTCTCGATCAGCTCGTTGTCGCCTCGAGCGGACTCACCGCGGCGCAGCTCAACTGGCGCCCCGCCACCGGCGCCGCGAACAGCGCGTATGCCATCGTCGTCCACGTGGTGGCGAGCACCCGCGTGTACGTGCTCGGCTTCGGATGTGGCCGGGAGGTGGAGCGAAACCGAGCGGCAGAGTTCGCCGCCTCGGGGCACGATCCCGGCGAGCTCATCGCCGCGATCCGACGACTCTCAGGGGAGATCGAAACGACGCTCGCGGCCCTCGCGCCGGCGGCGCTGGACCGCCGCGTCCGCCCGGCGCAGGACCTGTGGGGAACGGGCGCGCCGCGTGAGATTTCCGGCCGGGACGCGCTCGCCGAGAGCATCAGGCATGCGGCGCTCCATCTGGGCGAACTCCGACTCACGCGGGATCTCGCTGTGCAACATGTCTGAGGCCACCGGGCACGGTCGGCGGGCGAGGAGGGAGCGGGATATGGCTGGACTCACGCTGCAGCAGGCGACAACCATCGTGGAGGCCGCGCTTCGGAGGGCGCGCGAGACGGGCTGCGCGCCGCTGGCGGTCGCCGTCCTCGACGCGGGCGGGCATCTCAAAGCGTTCGCCCGCGAGGACGGCACCGGCATCATCCGCCCTCAGATCTCTATTGGAAAGGCCTGGGGCGCGCTCGGGATGGGTGTCGGCACCCGGACGCTCGCCCGCCGGGTGGCGGAGCAGCCGCAGCTCGCGCCCTTCTTTACCGCGCTCAGCGCGATGTCGGAGGGGCGGGTCGTCCCCGTGCCGGGCGGCGTGCTGATCCGCGACGCCGATCGCGCGGTGATCGGCGCCGTCGGGATCTCGGGCGACGTGTCGGATAAGGACGAGGCCTGTGCCCTGGCCGGGATCGAGGCGGCCCAGCTCGTGGGCGACACCGGCTAGGGCGTCAGCGCCGGCTCAGGCGGGCAGGCGCTCGTACATGCGGTGCACGTCGGCCGCGTGGAAGCGCGCCACGTGGTTGGTCGGCGGCACGGGCTCCGTGTAGAAGAACTCCGGCAGCTCGTCATCCTTCTCGGTGAAGCCGGCCCGGCGATTGAATTCCCGCTCCAGGCGCAGGGTCTCGCGGCCCAGGGCCTCGAAGAACTCTTTGGTGAGGCTCGTGCCGTGCGCGGCGTTGATGGCGTTGGCGATGAACTCGGTGTTGGGGTTGGTCACGCTCATGCCGAAGATGCAGAGCCCGAGGGAGTCGTTGGCGGCCACCCGCGTCTGGTGGAGCAGGCTCTGGCTGACGAGCGACTCGGTATCCATCTCGCGCGTCTTCAGGCGCGGCAGGTTGCCGACCGTGTGGTCCGCGCCCTGCGCGGTGGCCATCATCCCGATGCCCGTGGCCTCGACCACCCGGGGATCGTAGGCGCTGATCGCCTGCTTCTTGATGACGGGCACGCGGCGGACTTTATAGTGCTCGCCGACGCGCGCCGTGCCCTGCGCCCAGAGACGCCCCTTCTCCGTGCCCGCGCGGATCTCGCGCAGGCACGCGGCCATGAACTTCACGTCGCCGAAAGCCCCGAGGCCCGCTTCCATGAGGACGCCCAGCATGGCGCCGAGCTCGATCGTGTCGACGCCGAGATCGTTGGCGATGAAATTGAGCTGCGCGAGGTCGTCGGGGTCGGTGAGACCGCAGTTGCTGCCCAGCAGGCCGAGCGTCTCGTATTCCACCGGCGAGACCACTTCCTTGCCGCCGGCGTCGTGGTACACGTTGCTGCACTGGATGACGCAGCCCGGCATGCACGCATGGGTCTGGT
>JBGPIS010000052.1:0-10513 GCA_041484965.1 Methylomirabilia bacterium | reverse complement strand
CTCGAACTCGCCGCGGTACTTGGAGCCGGCGACCAGCGCGCCGATGTCGAGGGCGACGAGCGTCTTGCCCTTGAGGCCTTCCGGGACGTCGCCGGCGACGATCCGCTGGGCGAGCCCCTCGACGATGGCCGTCTTCCCGACGCCGGGCTCGCCGATGAGGACCGGGTTGTTCTTTGTCCGGCGCGAGAGGACCTGGATGACGCGCCGGATCTCTTCGTCACGGCCGATGACCGGGTCGAGCTTGCCCCGGCGGGCGAGGTCGGTGAGGTCGCGCGAATAGCGCTGGAGGGCCTGGTACTTCTCCTCGGGGTTCGGGTCCGTCACCCGCTGGGTCCCGCGCACCTCGACGAGCGCCCGGTAGACAGCCTCGGCGGTCACGCCGTTGGCGGCCAGCACGCGCCCCACCGCGCCCTCGCGATCCTGGGCGAGCGCGATCAGCAGGTGCTCGGTCGAGACGTAGTCGTCCTTGAGGCGCTGGGCCTCCGCCTGCGCGCGCTCGAGGGCCTGGCTCAGCCGCTCGCCGAGGTACTGGCTGCCGCTCCCACCCCTGACGGTGGGGAATTTCGCCAGTTCCGTCTTGAGCGCGCTCTGGATCGTCTCGGGGCGCACGCCGAGCTTGCCGAGCAAGGGCCCGACGACGCCCTCGCGCTGCTCGATGAGGCAGGCCAAGAGGTGCTCCGGCTCGACGACCTGATGGTTCGCCTGGTCCGCACGCGACTGGGCGGCCTGCAGCGCTTCCTGCGCCTTGATCGTGAATTTGTCGAGTCTCATGCTCCGTGACGTCCTGCGGCTCGCACTACCCCATTCCTAGGCTCGCCTCGGACGGCGGGGTCCTCGAATTTCGCTCGCCTCGCACGCTGGGGCCCCAGCCCCAGACCGTGCTGCGGCTCGCACCGCGGCCCCGCGACGTCCTGCGGCTCGCACTACTACCCCTGGTACGCGCGCGGGTTGTCGCTCCGCAGCGCCTTCAGCTTCTCGTAGAGGTCCTTTTCGGCCTCGGTGAGGTCGCTCGGCATCACGATCCTCACGGCCACGAATTGGTCGCCGGCGCCCGCGCCGCGAAGGCGCGGCATCCCGTAACCCGGCAGCCTGAACGTCCGGTCGCTCGAGGTTCCGGACGGGATCTTCATGGACACCCGACCCTTGAGCGTCGGCACCTCGAGCGTGGTGCCGAGCGCCGCCTCGGGCGCGGTGACCGGCAGCGACAGGTGGATGTCGTCGCCCTTGCGCTCGAACGCCGGATGCGGCGAGACGGTCACCGCGAGGTAGAGGTCGCCGCGCGCGCCCGCACCGCCGGCGCCCTCGCCTGACACGCGCACGCGCTGGCCGCTCCTGACGCCCGCCGGGATCTTCACGTCCACCTGGCGGCGCTCTCGCTGCCACCCGCCGCCGTGGCACGTCCCGCACGGCTGCCCCTTCACGTTGCCGCTGCCGTGGCAAGCCGGGCACGGCTCGTCGACGTCGAGCGCGAATGTGCGCCGCGCGCCGGTGAACGCCTCCTCGAGGGTGATCTCGACGTTGGCCTGCACGTCCTCGCCGCGCCGGGGCCGCTGAGCGCCGAGCCACTCCCCGGCGTCGAACCCGCCGCGGCGTCCGGCGCGGCGGCCGCCGAGGTCGCCGAAGACCGAGCGGAAGAACTCGGAGAAATCTCGGAGGTCGCCGGGATCGCCACCGTGCTCGACGTGGAAGCCGCCGGGGCCCGGGCCGCCCGAGGGCGCCTGAGCGTAACGCTGCCAGTCGGGGCCGAGGGTGTCGTAGCGCCGGCGCTTCTCAGGGTCGGAGAGGACTTCGTGGGCCTCGGCGATCTCCTTGAACCGTTCTCCCGCGTCCCTGCTCTTGGCGACGTCGGGATGGTGCTTGCGGGCGAGCCTCCGGTACGCGGACTTGATCGCTTTGTCGTCGGCGCTCCGATCGACACCGAGGATCCGGTAATAGTCCTTGAACTCGACGGCCATGAGTCTAACCTACAAAGAGTATAGCAGATGAATTTAGCGCTGCCCTGTCACATCTGGGGCCTGGCTGGTGTCGACGAACTCGTTCTAGACGCGCCTCCCCAGGTCATCCGCGGCCGGCCGTGAATGCCACGTAGAGCGACGTCGCCCCGCGCTGCAGCAGCACGGTGAGCCGGTCGCCCTCCTTCACGTTCCGCGTGAGGCGCTCGAAATCGGCCATGCTTCGGACGCTCTTGCGGTTGATCTGTCTGACGATGTCGCCCCGCTGGACGCCGGCTTCGGCCGCCGAGCTGCCGTCCTCGACGCGCGCCACGAACACGCCCTCCGCCGACTTCAGGCTGAACCGCTGCGCGATCTCGGGCGTGATGGGCCGCACCTCGAGACCGAGCAGCGAGCGCGGCGCGCCACCCGGCCGCTCCTGCGCCTCCCGCTCGTCCGGCGCCTGACCCACCTTGACCTCGAGCATCGTCTCCTTCTGGTCGCGCCAGACCTTGAGCTTCGTCAGCTGGTCGGGGGCGAAGAGGCCGACAGCGCGCCGCAGGTCGCCCGGGTCCTCCAGCTTCTTGCCGTCGAACTCGAGCAAGATGTCACCCCGCTGGAGGCCGGCCTTCGCGGCCGGGCTGTCGGGCACGACCTCGTTGACGAGCACGCCCTTGCCGTCCCGGGCGCCGAACTCGCGCGCCAGCTCGGGCGTGAGAGGCTGGATGGAGACGCCGAGCCAGCCCCGCGTCACGCGGCCCTTGTCGCGGAGCTCCGTGTAGATCTTGCGCGCCATGCTGGACGGAATCGCGAAGCCGATGCCCGAGCCGCCCGCGACGATCGCCGTATTGATCCCGATCACCTCGCCCTGCATGTTCACGAGCGGGCCGCCCGAATTGCCGGGGTTGATCGCGGCGTCGGTCTGGAGGAAGTCGTCGAAGGGCCCCTGGCCGATCTGGCGGGCCTTGGCGCTGATGATCCCCGCGGTGACCGTGGACTGGAGCCCGAACGGCGAGCCGACCGCGATCACCCAGTCGCCGACCTGGACCTTGTCCGAGTCGCCCAACCGCGCGTAGCGGAAATTGTTCCGGCCGTCGTCGAGCTTGAGCACCGCGAGGTCGGTCTTCTTGTCCAGCCCGATGACCTTTGCCCGGTGCTTGCTGCCGTCGAGCGTGATCACCTCGATGTCGGTCGCCCGCTCGACCACGTGGGCGTTGGTGAGAGCGATCCCGGTCGGGTCCACGATGACGCCGGACCCCAGGCTCCGCTGGGGGATGCGCTCGGGGGCCTCGCCGAAGAAGCGCCGAAAGAACTCCTCGCCGAAGTACTCCTCGAAGGGCGTGCGTCCCTGGACCCCGCCGCGCGACAGGGTGTTGATGTTGATCACGGCCGGCTTGATAGCCTCCGCGACGGCCGCGAACGACCCGCTCGGCAGCGGCATTTGCACAGGCAGGACGGGCGCCTGGACCGCTGGCGCCTGCGCCAGCAGCTGGGCGCGGGCGTCGGCGCGTCCCTTGGCCAGGGCGCCGAGGCTGAAGCCCGCCATCACGGTGAGCACCAGGGCACCCGCGAACGTCCTCCGTCGCATCTGCATCATCGCCTCGTCTCCTCCATCGCGCTCTCCCCGGCGAGCGCGCGGCGGAGCGGCTCGCCCTCGAGCGTTTCCGTCCGCTTGAGCTCCTGGGCCGCCGCGATCAGAACGGCTTTCTTGGTCGTGAGGATCCCCCGAACCCGGTCGTGGTTCCTGTCGAGAATGGCGCGGACCTCCTCGTCGATCAGACGCGCCGTCGCCTCGCTGTAGTCGCGCTCACCGCCCATCCCGGTGCCCCTGAGGAAGAGCGGGATCTGCTCGCCGTACGTCGCGAGCCCGACGCGCTCGGACATCCCGTACTTGGTCACCATGAGCCGTGCGAGCTCGGTCGCCCGCTCGAGGTCGTTGTGCGCGCCCGTGGAGATCTCGCCGTAGACGAGCTCCTCGGCGACGCGGCCGCCCAGCAGGACCGCGACGCGGTCCTCGAGCTCGCCCTGCGTCAGCAGAAACCGGTCCTCGGTCGGCAGCTGGTAGGTCATACCGAGCGCGGCCACGCCGCGTGGGATGATCGTCACCTTGTGGACCGGATCGGCGTGAGCCACGGACGACGCCACGAGCGCGTGCCCCATCTCGTGGTGGGCGACGATATCGCGCTCCTTTTCCGAAAGAACTCGACTCCTCTTTTCGAGCCCTCCCACGACTCGATCGATCGCTTCTTCAAAGTCGGCCATCTCGACGGCATCTTTTCCCTTGCGCGCCGCCAGGAGCGCCGCCTCGTTGACGATGTTGGCGAGGTCGGCGCCCGCGAAGCCCGGCGTGCGCGCGGCGATCACGCCGAGGTCCACGTTCGGCGAGAGCACGACGCTGCGCGCGTGCAGTTTCAGGATTGCCTCGCGGCCGCGGACGTCGGGTTTGTCCACGACCACCTGCCGGTCGAAGCGGCCCGGGCGCAGCAGGGCCTGATCGAGGACCTCCGGGCGGTTGGTTGCGGCCATGATGATCACGCCCTTGGACGAGTCGAAGCCGTCCATCTCGGCGAGGAGCTGGTTGAGCGTCTGCTCGCGCTCGTCGTGGCCGCCGACGAAGCCCGTGGCGCCGGCGCGCGACTTGCCGATCGCGTCGAGCTCGTCGATGAAGATGATGCAGGGGGCCTTGTCCTTGGCCTGCTCGAAGAGGTCGCGCACGCGCGCCGCTCCGACGCCCACGAACATTTCGACGAACTCCGACCCCGAGAGGGTGAAGAACGGCACGTCCGCCTCGCCCGCGACGGCGCGCGCGAGCAGCGTCTTGCCGGTGCCCGGCTGGCCGACGAGGAGGGCCCCCTTGGGGAGGCGCCCGCCGAGCCGCTGGTACTTCTTCGGGTTCTTCAAGAAGTCCACGATCTCGACGAGCTCGGCCTTCGCCTCGTCGACGCCGGCCACGTCGGCGAACGTCGTCTTCAGCTCCTTGCGGTCGAAGATCTTGTGCTTGGAGCGGCCGAACGAGAGCGCCTGGGTGGGGCCGCCGCCGACCCGGCGCATGAGGAACATCCAGATGGCGATCATGACGCCGAGCGGGATGACCCAGCCAAAGAAGAGGTCGCGCAGGAACGTCGACTCGATCTTGCCCGTGAACTCCACCTGGTGCTGCTCGAGCTCCCGGACGAGCGGCTGGTCGTCCACGCCGGGGATGCGGGTGACCGTGAACACCCGCACCTCGGCGTCGGAGCCGAGCCACTGGCGGAGCCGGTCGCCGGCGCCCCCGGGTGCCGTCGGCAGCGCGTCGGGCTTCGCGACGCCGCGGATCTCGCGGTCGGTCAGCGCGACCTTCTCGATCTTGTCGGCGCGCAGGAGCTCGAGGAACTTCGACATCGGGAGCTCGACGGAGCGCGGCGCGAGGAGCCACGACTGGAGAAGCGACAGGACCACCGCCGCGACCAGCACGTAGGCGAGCGAGAATTGGAAGCGCTGGGAGAGTTGCGGCTTCATCGGGAGTTCCCGAGCTCGATGCTAGCGTCCGAGGTGCGGTGTGTCAAACGCGCGTGGGCGATTTCCCCTTGACACTCCAGGCGGTTTGGCCTGAAAGTTGGCGCTGATCGCCCCTGTGAATTCGAGAACAAGCGCGTCTCTCGCGAGGATCGACCAGCGCCGTTGTCGGGCTCTAGTCCGGGAGTCAGGATGAGGGCTCTCCGCGCGGTCCGGCGAGCGGCCTGGGCGGCGCTGCCGGTCGCGGCCCTCCTCGTGCTCGCCTCCACGCTTCCCGCCCACGCGCAGGACGCGGCCAAGGATCCCGCGTACCGCGCCTTCCCGATCTTCGGCTCCCGCCTCGCCGTCTGGGCGGTGGCGCAGCTCCACCTGAACTTTGCCGCGTTCATCCTCGGCGTGCCGATCTTCGCGGTGATCATCGAGGTCGTCGGCTGGCGGACGGGCGAGGCCCGGTATGATTGGCTGGCCCACGAGTTCGTCAAGCTGGTCTTCGCGGCCTTCTCGACGACGGCCTTGCTGGGGGCGTCCCTGTTGTTCCTCTTCATCGGGTATTACCCGAAGTTTTGGACGTACATGACCTCGATTTTCTTCCCGACCTACTGGGTGTACGCCCTGCTCTTCTTCGCGGAGACCTTCACCGTCTACCTCTGGTACTACGGGTGGAACTGGCTCTCCGGGTCGAAGAAGTGGCTCCACGTGGGGCTCGGGGTCGTGTCGAACCTCTTCGGGGTCGCCATCCTGTTCATCGCGAACGCGTGGGTGACCTTCATGATGTCGCCCGCGGGGGTCACCGAGTCGGGCGCGCTCAAGGGGAGCGTGTGGGAGGCGATCCACAACCCCACCTGGATGCCGATCAACGTCCACCGCCTGATCGCCAACCTCGTCTTCGGCGGCACCATCGCCGCCGCGTACGCCGCCTTCCGGTTCCTCAACGCGAAGACGGACGAGGAGCGCGCGCGGTACGACTGGATGGGCTACGTCGGCAATTTCGTCGCGTTGTCGGCCTTCATCGTGCTCCCGTTCGCCGGCTACTGGCTCGGCCGCGAGATCTACGCGTTCAACCAGACGATGGGCATCACGATGATGGGCGGCTTCATGTCGTGGCTCTGGATCATCCAGGCCATCCTCATCGGCATCCTCTTCCTCGGCTCGAACTACTACCTCTGGCTCGGGATGGAGCGCATCCCCGGATCCGAGCGGTACCGCAAGTACGTGCCCTACATGCTGATGATCCTGGCGATCGGGTTCATGGTGTGGGCGACGCCGCACAGCCTGATCGTGACGCTCGACGAGGCCCGCGCCATGGGCGGCACCCATCATCCGTTCCTCGGCGTCTTCGGCGTCATGTCGGCCAAGAACACGGCCGTGAACCTGATGATCCTCACGACCTTCCTGTCCTACGTGCTCTACCGCCGCGCCAACCGGCTCTCGATCAAGCCGTGGGTGCTGACCGGGATGGCGATCCAGTGGGCCGCCTTCTTCGTCGCGGCCGCGATCGTCGTGTTCTACGGCGTGTACGGCTACTTCGTCGAATCGATCGTGCGGATCGGGTTCTCGGTCTATCAGGTGGGCGCCGTGCTCGGCGCGATCGCCCTGGTGATGACGATCGACGTTCCGATGTTCCGCGGCGCCCGGTCCACCGGCGTGATCCGCTGGGGCCAGATCGCGCCGCGCTCGCAGTACGTGCTGATCCTCCTCGCCGTCACCTTCACGTGGCTCATGGGGCTCATGGGCTTCGCGCGGTCGGGCATCCGGCAGTACTGGCACGTGTACGGCGTCATGCGCGACACCTCGGTGGACGCGGTCACGCCGGCGCTCGGCTACGCGGCCAACATGATCACGCTCGTCACGATCGTGTTCTTCGCGCTGATGATGTTCATCTTCTGGCTCGGCGGGCTGAGTGAGAAGGGTCAGGCCGAAACGCACGGCGCCGCGCCGGTGCCCGCGCTCGCGGGCGGAAGCGAGGACACCGACTAGCGATGCGCGTTCCCGTCGGCGTCAAGGTGAGCGTGTTCTCGCTCCTCGTCATGGGGTCGTACACCTACTTCGCCAACTCGATCCCCCAGATCGAGTCCAAGCCGCCGGAGGACCTGTCGCTTGAGGGTGGCAACGTGACCCCCGCGCAGCTCGTGGAGGCCGGGGAGCAGATCTTCCGCACGAAGGGCACGTGCGAGATCTGCCACAAGATCGGCGAGAAGGGCATGCGCGCGCCCGATCTCGCGGGTGTCGGCGCCCGTGCCGCCAAGCGGAGGCCGGGCTACGGCGCCAAGCAGTACCTCATCGAGTCCCTGCTCGATCCGGGCGCCTATCTGGTCGAGGGCTACCCGAACATCATGCCGCACGTCGACAAGCCGCCGATCGGGCTCAACCGCTCCGAGCTCTGGGCGATCACCGCGTTCCTCGAGTCGCTCGGCGGGACGGTGGATGTGAAGCTCGACGACATTCCCAAGACCGCCGGCGCGGCGGCGGCCGCAGGGGCGCCGGCGGAGCTCAAACTGCCCGGTGATCCCAAGGCGGGTGAGGCGGTCTTCGCCGGCAAGGGTGCCTGCATCGCGTGCCACAAGGCGGGCAAGATCGGCGCCTCGCCCGTCGGTCCCGACCTCTCGCAGATCGCGAAGATCCAGACGCCCGAGTACCTCATGGGCAAGATCCTCAACCCGGCGGGCATGGGCACGGTGGCCGGCTACCCGAAGGGCGTGATGCCGCCGATGTTCGGCCAGACGCTGACGGCAAAGGAGTACGTCGACCTCGTCTCCTTCCTCCTGACTCTGAAGTGACCCCGGCATGAGCGTTCTCCGCTCGCGCTTCGTCCAGGCGGCACTGCTCCTCGTGCTTGCCTTCGTCGTCCTGAGGTTCGGCATTCGGCCGCCCGTGCCGTGGAGCGTCATCAAGATCTACATGACCGTCGTGCTCCTGGCGGTGCTCATCTACGTCTCCTCCGACTCGGACTCCTGGCGCTCGTTCGTGGACCCGATCCGCTCCACGCTCGTCGATCCGAACCGGCGCCTCGTGCGCGTGGCGCTCGCGATCGTGCTGCCGATCCTCCTCGGCTACTACGCCTACACGCAGGCGGCCGCGCAGGCCCAGGCTCCGGCGGAGCTGCGCGCGGTGCATCCGGCGCCCCCGGGCTCGATCCAGTTCCGGGGCAAGGAGATCAACATCTCCGGCGTGGACAATCCGCTGCGCAAGGACCAGGCGAGCTTCAGGAAGCACGTCGCCGCGGGCGGCGAGATCTACATCCGGAACTGCATGTACTGTCACGGCGACAACCTGGACGGACACGGCCTCTTTGCCGCCGCGCTCAACCCGCCGCCGGCGGACTTCCAGGACCCGGGCACGATCGCGATGCTCCAGGAGGCATACCTCTTCTGGCGGGTCGCAAAGGGCGGACCGGGCCTGCCGAAGGAATCGACGCCGTGGAACTCCGCGATGCCTGCGTGGGAGGACCGGCTGACCGAGGAGCAGGTCTGGCAGGTGATCATGTACCTCTACGACGCGACCGGACAGCAGCCGCGACGCTGGGAGGCGACGCACTGATGCGCGCTCTCGTTCGTCGTCGCGGCGCGCGGGTCGCCGGGGGCGGGGGACCCTGCTCGACCACGCTAGCTGCGACGCGCGGAGTCGGGGCGGCCGCGCCCGGCTCTGGCAACCCTGACTGCACGGGTCTCGCAGGGTCACCCCGCCCCCGGCGACCCGCGCGACTCGCCCTCGCGATGGCGCTCATCGGCGTCGTCATCCTCGGCGCGAGCGTCGCACCGAGCCACGCAGAGCAGGGGGATGCATCTGCCGGGAAGAGCGTCTACGAGCGGAAGTGCGCGGGCTGCCACGGTGACAAGGGCGACGGCAAGGGGCCGGCGGCGGACCTCCTCGATCCGCGACCGCGCGACTTCACGACCGGCGTCTACAAGATCCGCACGACCGCGAACAGGGTGCCGGCGGACCGGGATCTCTTCGACGTGATCACCCGCGGAATGCCGGGGACGTTCATGCCGGCGTGGGACGTCCTCCCCGAGAAGGACCGCTGGAACCTCGTCGCCTACCTCAAGACGTTCGCGGCGGACAGATTCAAGGAGACGTCGAAGAAGCAGGAGCTGCCGAAGGAAGTCGCTTCGTCGGACGCTTCACTGAAGCGCGGCAAGGAGATGTACGAGGCGATCGAGTGCCACAAGTGCCATGGCACCCAGGGGCGCGCCGACGGCCCGTCGCGTCCCGAGCTGAAGGACGAGTGGGGCTACCCGATCCGGCCGGCGAACCTCGCCAAGCGCTGGAACTTCCGCGGCGGAGCCACGCGCGCCGATATCGCCATGCGGCTCGCGGCCGGGATGCTCGGCACGCCGATGCCGTCGTTCATCGATTCGGTCGAGAAGCCCGACGACATCTGGCACCTGGCCAACTACATCGCGTCGCTCGACGCCGAGTCGCCGAACTACGCCACGCTCCTGTCGGCGCAGGCGGCCGGCGGTGACATTCCGGACGATCCCGGCGCAGAGTTCTGGACGAGGATCGCGCCGCAGAACGTCCCGTTGGTGGGGCAGGTGACCATCGACCCGAGGAACGTCAATCCCGCCATCGACATGGTGACGCTGCGGGCCGCGTGGAATGACAAGGAGATCGCCTTCCACCTCACGTGGGACGACCCGACGCAGTCGGCCGAGGACGCGGCGAAGAAGACGTATGCCGACGCGGTGGCCCTCCAGTTCCCGTCCCAGCTTCCGACGGGCCCCGAGCGCCCGTACTTCCTCATGGGCGACGGCTCTGATGCCGTCTACCTCCTGCGCTGGGAGAACGGCAAGGGCGTCGTCGAGGCGACCGCCAGCGGGCCCACCAAGCTGGCGCCGCTCACGGGCGGCGAGGCGGCCGCCAAGGCGGTGTACGCCGACGGCCGGTACCGGCTCGTGATCAAGCGGTCGCTCGCGTCGAAGGACGCCGCGCGAGTGACGTTCCGGCCCGGCGTCTTCACGCCGGTCGCGTTCCAGGCGTGGGACGGCGGCGCGGGGGAGACCGGGACCAGGATGTCGCTGACCTCGTGGTACTATCTGCGGCTGGAGGAGCCCCAATCGAGTCGTCGCTACGTCGTTCCTCCGGTG
>JBGPIS010000051.1:0-10535 GCA_041484965.1 Methylomirabilia bacterium | reverse complement strand
GCTTGATGATCTTGGCGCGCGGGTCGTAGTTCTTGTAGATGCGGTGGCCGAAGCCCATCAGCTTGGCTTCGCCCGCCTTCACCTGCCGGATGAATTCGGGGATCCGCGCGGTCGAGGCGATCGAGCGCAGCATCCGGAGCACCGCCTCGTTGGCGCCGCCGTGGAGCGGGCCGTAGAGGGCCGCCGCCGCCGCCGCGAGCGCGGAGTACGGGTCCACGCCCGAGGAGCCGACGGCGCGCATGGCGTTGGCCGAGCAGTTCTGCTCGTGGTCGGCGTGCAGGATGAAGAGCACGTCGAGGGCCCGCTCGATCGCCGGATCGGGCTTGTACTTGAGCTCGGTGGTCTTGAAGAGCATGTTGAGGAAGTTGCCGACGTACGAGAGGTCGTTGTCCGGGTACACGTACGGCTGGCCCAGGATGTGGCGGTAGGCGAAGGCGGCGATCGTCGGCACCTTCGCGATGAGGCGCAGGATCTGCAGATCCCGGTGGCCGGGATCGTGGTTCACCTTCGCGTCGGGGTAGAACGTCGAGAGCGCGGCCACCGTCGAGATGAACATCCCCATCGGATGCGCGTCGTGGTGGAAGCCCTCCATGAACTTCTTGACGTTCTCGTGGACCCACGTGTGGTGCGTGACCTGCCACGTCCACTCGTCGAGCGCCTTCTGGGCCGGCAGCTCGCCGCGGAGCAGGAGGTAGGCGACCTCGAGGAACGTCGTCCGCTCGGCGAGCTGCTCGATCGGGTAGCCGCGGTACCGGAGGATCCCCTTGTCGCCGTCGATGAAGGTGACGGCGCTCCGCGTGGAGGCCGTGTTCATGAAGGCGGGGTCGTAGGTGAGCAGGCCGAAGTCGTCCGGGCCCGTCTTGACCTGGCGCAGGTCCATCGCGCGGATGGTGCCGTCGGCGATCGGCAGCTCGTAGGCCTTCCCGGTCCGATTGTCGGTGATCGTGAGCGTGTCCTTGGTGCTCATGAAGCCCCCCCCGTCTCGCGCCAGCGTCGGTATGTGGCACACCCGTGGTGACAGCCGTTGGTGCAGAACCACGCGAGCTCGTCTGCGGAAGGCGCCCGCGCGAGGCCGTGCCGGAGCTCGCAGTGGAGGCCGTGTGGATACGTCAGGTCGGGCTCGTTGCGGGCGACGCGAAGGAACGGACAGGCGACCACCGCCTGAGCGGTCCGGGCGCGTCCCTCCCGCGCCAGCACGGAGAGTCCCTCCTTGGCCGGAAGCATGTCGTCCGAAAGCGTCGCAACCCGCGTGCCAGCGGCGCACGCGCAAACGCCCCCCGAACGGCGGAGTTTTCTAGTGTCCGTGGGGGAGCGGCCGGGCTGGGGGCGCGGCACCGCCGCCTCAGCGTGGAGCGCCGCCGCCCCACCGATCCTCCCCTCCCCCGCCGAGAATAGTCCGCTCGACCAGCGCCGCGAAAGCCGAGACGGCGAACGGCTTGGCCAGATAGCCCGACGCGCCGGCGGCGAACGCGGCCAGGCGGCTCGCCTCGGAGACGAAGCCGGTCACGACCAGCACGGGGACCGGCGTCGGCGTCCGGCGCGCGGCGCGGACGATGTCGAGGCCGTCACCATCGGGGAGACGCAGGTCCGAGATGACGAGGACGAGCGCCTCCCGCCCGAGGATCGCGAGTCCCTCTCCGCGGGAGCCCGTCGCGATCACCCGGTGCCCCTGGCGCCTGAGCAGCCGCTCATAGCTCGCCACGAGGTCCGCCTCGTCGTCCACGACCAGGACGCGACCCACCGGGCCCGCCCTCACCCCGCCTTCACGAACGCGCGCAGCACATCGGTCTCGGTGATGATGCCGACGAGAAGGGCGTGATCCATGACCGGCAGGGCGCCGATCTTGTGGTCCAGCATGAGCTGGGCCGCCTCGGTGGCGTCGCGGCCGGACTCGATCGTCACCAGGTCTTTCGTCATCACCGCGGCGACCGTCATCCTCGCCAGGAGATAGTTGATCTCCCACACCGAGAGACTGGTCGCCGGCGAGGGCAGGTTCAGCCGGATGTCTCGGTCGGTGACGATCCCGACGAGCTTGGGCCCCTCGGTGACCAGCAGGTGACGGATGCGCTTCTCGAGCATGAGCTGGCGCGCCTCCAGCACCGGCATCGTCGGCGGCCCGGTCACGCAGCTGATGGTCATCAGGTCTCGCACTCTCATGATGGCGTCTCCCTTCGATGCAGCCGATCGGCGAGGTGCAGCACGTCCCTCACGGCGCTCCAGAGGTCTTGGACGTCGGTGTGCAGCGTCAGCTCCGGATGGAGCGAGTGCTCGTAATCGAAAACAAGGTCCGGCGCCTCCGCGACGGCGCGCGCGGGGGCCCGGCCGCCGAGCCCCCAGCGCGCGGCGCGCTCGCGATCGAGGCAGACCTCGCGCGGGCAGACCAGCTGGACCTCGGCGAAATGGGCGATCAGCTCGCGCCCGAGCTCGCGCCAGGCCCGGCGCGGCGCGGTGGCGTCCACGATGACCGCGACGCCGGAGTCGGTGAGCAGCTTCGCCGTGTACGCGAGCGCGCGGTGGACGATCTCGCACGTGGTGTCCGATTCGGGCCGGTCGATAAGGAGCGCGTGGCGCATCTCGGCGAGCTCGAGGACCGTGACCGGAACGCCCCGCGCGGCGAGCGCGTCGGCGACGCCGAGCGCGAGCGTGGTCTTGCCGCTGCCGGGCGGGCCCGTGATCCAGATCGCCCAGGAGAGCGGCGCGCCCGCGCCGCGCGAACCGCCGGCGCCGAGCTCGCGGGCGAGCCCGACGATACGCGCGACCCCCGCGCCCGGCTCCTCGACGGCGGTGTCGATCACAAGCTCGGGCGCGAGCGCCGCCTCGTAGGCCACGTCCACGCCGGGGACGGTGGCGCCCGGCCCGCCGGCGCGCGCGTAGATCCCGCGCGGCGCGTTGCCCTCCGTGCGCCGCCGCTCGCGCTTCCGGCAGACATCCAGCGGGCACGTGAGCTGGACTTCCGCGAACCGCTGGATGGAGGCCCGCGCGAGCTCACGCCACTCGCGGCGGTGCCCGGTCGCGTCGATGATCACCGGCACGCCCGCCTCGACGAGCGCCGCGGCCATGTAGACGAGCGCCCGGTAGACGACGTCGCGCTCGGCCTGCGAGTACGTCGGCACCGGCGTGACGAACTTCCTGATCGCGTCGAGCTCGAGCACGACGACCCGCTCTCTCAGCTCGGCGAGCCGCGCCGCGGCCCCGCAGGCGAGGGCCGACTTGCCGCTCCCCGGCAGGCCCGTGATCCAGATCGCCCAGCTCATGCGACCTCCCGGAACATCGCCGGCAGCGTCTCCGGGTCGAACGGCGCCGGGTCGAGCATCCGGCGGGCGAATCGGATCAGCGCCGCGCGCGTGTCGTCGGCGAGCGCCGGATACCAGCGCGGGTGCGCGATCACGAGCGCCCGAAACGCAAAGAAGGGTGGCAGCACCTCGAGAAGCTCGCTGTCGCGGGACGCGTCGAGGTAGGTGTCGAGGAACGTCCGGAAGAGGCCGAGGAAGGGCTCGGCCACCGTCATCGAGCGTCGAGGCGCACTCTTCCGGAGACCGAAGAAGAGGTAGTTCACGCCGAGCGCCGACACGTCGTCGGCCGGCTCGCCCCACTCGCCCCGGCTCCGGTCGAGCACCGAGAAGTCCGTGCCCTCGCGGAAGAGCAGGTTCCACGGATGGAAGTCGCCGTGCACGCGGGCCAGCCGGTGGTTCCGCCCGCGGAGCCGCCAGCGCCACGAGACCGCGGCGCGCTCGATCGCCTCGCAGGCCGCGGGCGGGAGGAGAGCGAACGGGTGCGGGTAGCTGTCGAGGATGCCCATGAGGCACTCGCCGTGGCCGACCAGCTCGCGGACGCGCCGCTGGTAGAGCGGCGGCTCGCTTCGCTTCGTCGCGTGAGCCTCGGCGAGGAAGCGGGCGAGCGCGCGGGCGCGCCCGGCGTCGAGCAGGGTCGCGGGCCCGTCGAGCATCCGGTCGAGGTCGAGCCAGTAGAGCTGGCCGGGCGCCTTCTCGACGAGCTGGAAGAACTCGGCCGCGTCCCCCGCCGAGACGAGCTCGCCGGACGCCCTCACGAAGCCCACATCGACGCTCCGCACATGCCGGGGGAAGCTGTTGTACGCGACGTGGCCGTAGAGCGCCTGCCACGCGCGGTCCGCGGGATAGTCGTGGCCGAACCCCTGGGCCGGCCGCGTGCGCGACACGACGAACGAGCGCGGCCCGCCGTCGATCAGGCACTCGACCTCGAACGGCACGCCGTAGCCGAATCCTTTCGGATCGTCGCCGCCCTCACCGGCGGCCTTGAGCGGCTGGAGCGCCAGAATCTCGACGCGCGCGCCGAAGACGCCAGCGAGGTAGCTCGCAAGCGCCTCCCGCCTCACTTGCCGCGAACCGTCAGCACCGGACAGGGCGCGGCGGACACCACCCGGCTGGCGACCGAGCCGATGAAGAGCTTTGCGAGCCCCGAGCGTCCGTGCGTGCCCATGACCAGGAGGCCGGCGCGCTTGGCTTTCGCGGCGCGCACGATCTGTTCGTGCGGGATCCCGTCCATCAGCAGGCCCTTCGCCCGGACGCCCGCCGCCCTGGCCTTGGCGACCCGCTTGTCGAGCTGCTTCTGCGCCCATGCGCGCGTGGACGCGGCGATCTCGTCGTAGACCTTCGGCGAGATGTACCCGTCGCCGGGCACCGGCATGACCAGGCTCAGGACGTGGACGATCGTCAGCTCGGCCCGGGCGGCCTTCGCCATGTCGACCGCCTTGCTGAAAGCCGCCCGCGAGGCGGCGGAAAAGTCCGAGGGATGCATGATGCGCCGGTTCATCGGAGCGCCTCCCACGCCGCGCGCGCGGCGACCTGAGCTTCCGTCTGACGCATGAGGAATACCGGGACCTCCGAGTGCCGCAGCACGGCCTCGGCGATCGAGCCGAAGAGCAGCCGGCCAAACCCGCTGCGCCCGTGCGTCGTCATGGCGATGAGGTCCGCGTCGACCTCGCGGGCGCCCGCGAGGATCTCTGCCGTGGGTTCGCCGCGGCGGACCTGCGTCTTCACCCGCACGCCCTTGCCGCGCAGCTCCGACACGATCGGCGCCAGGTACTCCTCGGCCTCCAGGCGGCGCTTCTCGGGGTCGTCCACCTCGACGTGACGCGAGCCCTCGATGACCGACGGCGGGAGCGGCACGACCACGCGGAGCAGGACAACCTCCATGTCGAGCGGCCCGGCGATCTCGAGGATGAAGGGAATGATCCCCTCGGCCACTATCGAGCCGTCGAGCGGGACGATCGCGCGCTTATACACGGGCCGCCTCCTTCGCGGGCTTGGCGCCCCGCTGGGGCTCGACCGGCGCGCTGTCGGCGCGGACGACGAGAATCGGCGTCCTGGTGCCACGCAGCACGGACTCGGCCACGCTGCCGAGAATGAGACGCCCGATCCCGCTCCGCCCGTGGGTCGACATGATGATCAGGTCCACCTTCTGGACCTGCGCCGCCTCCACGATCGCCGCAGCCGGCGGGCCGTACCAGACGTGGGTCTCGACGTTCTTGGCTCCCCTGTCCTTGAGCCGACGGGCGGCGGCGGCCAGGTATTCCTCGGCTTCGTTCACCGCGGCCACCTGCGCGTCGATCAGGTCGGCGCCCGGCAGCGTGTGCGCTTCGGCCGCCCTCAGCAGGCTGATTACTCCGCCGTTCGCGAGCTCCGCGGCCTTCCACATCCCTGTTTCGGCGAGGATCGATCCGTCGAGCGGAACCAGAACCTTGTCGAGCTTCATAGGCGCCTCCCCCAGTCCGCGGTCGGTTTGCTGCCTGATGGATGAAAAGCAACGGGAATGCCAGAGGGAGGAGATGAAGAAAAACGGAGCGTTACACCGTGACGGCGGCGCCGGCGCCTGGGGTCGTCCAGCCCCGGTGGGACACGGACGCCCCGTCCGGCTGTCAGCTCCGGATCTGGTACTTGTTGATCAGCCGGTGGAAGGTCTTCCGGTCGATCCCGGCGGCCTTGGCCGCCGCGGAGATGTTTCCGCCGTGGCGGTCGAGCAGCTGGCGCAGGTAGGAAGCCTCGAGCACCTGCATCCATTGCTCCTTGGCTTCCTTGAGCGGCAGCTCCTGCCCCGACGGCAGCGGCGCCTCGCCCTCCGGCCGCAGCGCCGCGACCTGCGCCCCGGCCCGGAGGCCGCCGCCCGCGAGCACGTGGGCCGGCAGGTCGTTCTTCGTCACCCGCGGGCCGTCGGCGAGCGCGCACGCCCGCTCGATGACGTTCTGCAGCTCGCGCACATTGCCCGGCCAGGCGTAGGCCTCGAGCGCCACGAGCGCGTCCTCGTCGAAGCCCGTGACCCGCGCGCCGCCGTAGCGCTTGAGGAACGCGTGGGCGAGCAGCTTCACGTCCCCCGCGCGCTCGCGCAGCGGCGGCAGCTGGATCTCGATGACGTTGATGCGGTAGTAGAGCTCCTCGCGGAACTGGCCCTTCTTCACCGCTTCGCGCAGGTCGCGATTCGTCGCCGAGACCACGCGCGCGTCCACGTCGATCTGGGACGTCCCGCCCACGCGCCGGAGCTGGCGCTCCTGGAGCGCGCGCAAGAGTTTCACCTGGAGCGCGAGCGGCAGCTCGCCGATCTCGTCGAGGAAGAGGGTGCCCCGGTCGGCCACCTCCATGAGCCCGCGCTTCGCCTTCACCGCGCCGGTGAAGGCACCCTTCTCGTGGCCGAACAGCTCGGACTCGAGGAGGTGCTCCGGGAGCGAGGCGCAGTCCACCGGGACGAAGGCCTGCGCGGCGCGCGGGCTGTTGGCGTGCACCGCCCGCGCCACCAGCTCCTTCCCCGTCCCGGACTCGCCGATGACCAGGATGTTCGCCTCGGAGCGCGCCGCCTTGCGCACGAGCTCGAAGACGCGTGCCATGGCCGGGCTCCGCCCGAGGATGTTCTCGAACCCGAGCGTCCCCTGGAGCTGCTCGCGGAGGTTCAGGTTCTCCTGCTCGAGGCGCCGGTGGCGGAGCCCGCGCTCGACCGCGACGCGGAGCTGCTCCACCGAGAAATTCTTCGGCAGATAGTCGAACGCGCCCTCCTTGATCGCCTCGACCGCAGACTCGATCGTGGCGAACGCGGTGACGAGGATGACCGGGAGCGCGGGATCGAGGCTGCGCGCGCGGCGCAGGAGCTCCATGCCGTCGATCCCGGGCATCTTGACGTCCGTCAGGACGAGGTCGGGTCGCTCGGTCTCGACGAGCGCGAGCGCCTTCCCCGGGTCGGTCTCGGTCAGGCAGTGGTGCCCGGCGCGCCGCAGGATGCGCGCGCAGTTCTCGACCATGTCGGGCTCGTCGTCGACGATCAGCACGCGGCTCGCGGTCACGCCCGCTCCTTCCCGTCCACGCGCTGGAAGGTCAGGACGAAGGTGGTCCCTTCGCCGGGTTGCGAGTGGACGTCCACGGTGCCCTGGTGCTCACGCACGATGCCGTAGGAGATCGAGAGCCCGAGTCCGGTCCCGTCGGCCTTGGTGGTGAAGAACGGGTCGAAGATCTTCGGCAGGATCTCGGGCGGAATGCCCGGCCCGGTGTCGCGGACGATGAGCTGCACCGCGCCGGAGGACCCGGCGCAGGCGGCGGTCTCGACGGAAATCTCGTTGCCGGCGCTGGTGACGTCCCGCGCGTTGGTGAGGAGGTTCATGACCACCTGCTGGATGGCGTTGGCGTCGCCCCAGATCGGGGGCAGGTCCGACGCGAGCGCCCGCTTGAGGGTGACGCCGTCCTTGACGATCGTCTTCTCGACGAGCAGCAGCGTTTCGTCCACGACGCGGTTCAGGTCCACGGGGCCGTGCTCGCCCGACGAGTGCCGCGCGAACGAGAGGAGGCCCTGCACGATCCGCGTGATCCGCTGCGCGTGGCGGTGGATCACCTGCAGGTCCTCGCGCACCTCCGCGGGCAGCGGCTGCGACTCGGTCTCGAGCAGCATCAGCTCAGCCCGCGACGAGATGATGCCGATCGGGTTGTTGAGCTCGTGCGCGAGCCCGGCGGCGAGCGTGCCGAGCGCGGCGAGCTTCTCCGCCTGGCGGGCCGACCGCTCCAGCGCGACGCGCTCGGTGATGTCCTCGATGAGGAGCACCGCGCCGGCGACGCGCCCGCCGGCGCGCAGGAGACCCCCTTTGAGATTCTGGATGGCCCGCCCCCGGCGGAGCGTCTCGTGCGCGACCGCCTCGGCCGTGAACTCCTCGATCTCGCCCTCGAGCAGCTCCCGGAGACGCTTCGACCACGGCTCCCGCGCGGCGTTCGGGAAGAGCTCGAGGAAGGGCTTCCCGAGGACCTCAGAGGCGGCGATGGCGTAGCGGCTTTCCATCGCGTGGTTCCACGCCATGATCCGCCCGGCGGGATCGAGCACGACGACGCCTTCGCGCAGGCTCTCGACGACGCTCTGGATGAACCGCTCGCGCCCGCGCCCCTCCGCGGAGAGCGTCGCGACCCGGAGCCGCTCGCGCTCCTCGACCTCGGCGAGGATCCCGACACTGACCGCGGTGCCGAGCAGCACGACCACGCGGATCGCCGCGTTGGCCGTCTCGACGTCGCCGAGGGTGGGCCAGACGACCGCGACGTAGGCGGCCGCCGCGACGGCGGCGACGGCGAACCCGCGCTTGATCCCGTAGTAGTAGGACTGGAGCGCCGCGATCAGGGGGAGCGCCAGGTAGAGCGCGCTGCGCGCGCCGCCCGTGAGGGCGATGAGTCCCAGCGCGAAGGCCCCGTCCACCAGCAGGATGTAGAAGTTCAGCCGGAGCGTGGCGGCGGGCTTCCACCAGAGGCTCGCCTCGACGGCCGCGCTGTAGAGCGTGAACGACACCACGGCCCAGCGCAGGACGTCCTGCGCCCGGTAGGGGTCGGGCGCCAGCAGGAGCCACGTGACGGCCGCGAGCACGGCGAGCGTCCGGAGGAGCGGGAGCGCCAGGACGCGAGGCCCACCGATGCGCCGGGCGAGCCCCTGGAAGACGTGAGCCATGTCGACCATTCGAGGACATTATATAGAGGCGTGGCGACGACGCCCGAGAAGCGAACGGGGGTTACGGCGCTCGGGCCGTAACCCCCGGATGATTGGAGCGGGCGACCGGATTCGAACCGGCGACGTCCAGCTTGGGAATCCGATGAGGGCCTTCACCGGATTCTCCCGCTCTATACTTTGCGCTCACTTCCCGAGGGCGCTCTCGGATCGGTATACCGTGGTAAGCCGACTTCTCCCGCCGTTTCGGCAGAATCTACGGCAGAAGTACGGCAGAATCGAGCGCACCTCTCAGAGCGTCGTGCGCTTCGCCTGATCGACCCGCTTCGCGAGCAGGCTGATGAGGGCGATGTACTCCAGGGCCATCTCCGGCGAATCATCGAGCAGCACGTGGGCGCGGGGGTTCCGCAGGGCGAGGACGGCCCCAACGAAGAGGTGCATCATCCCCTCCTGCTCGTCCTCGTCGGTCTTGTCCTTCAGCCCGTTGAAGGCCAGGATCGGGTTGTTCTTCGAGAAGACCGTGGTCACGAGTCCCGAGCCGTCGAGATCGTGCCGCCTGGACTTCTCCTTCACGAAATTGACCAGGGCCACGGCGGCGTCGAGGACAGCGTTGCGGTAGTGGCCATCGCGGTAGAGGTCAACGCAGACCGCCGCGATGCGCTGGTGAAGGTCGAGGCCCTCGAAGGCGGCGCGGACCCGGCTCACCATATCCGCGCCGAAGTCGGCCCTGTGCTCCTCCAGGCGGCGAATGAGGTTCTCGACAGCGATGCACGGGCAGTCCACCGCCTCGCTCACGGCCCGGCGCAGTGAATCCTCAGTCGCCGGGTCGCTCGACCAGAACAGCAGGCTGTCGGGGCGTCCAACGATCCCGGCGAACGTGACCGCCGGAGCCAACCGGGCCAGCGCGCCCTCGACAAGGCGGCGGCACAGTTCGGACTATGAGACGGACAGGGCTGAACGTGAAAGAGGCCTACGGGGTGTTGCCCCGCAGGCCCCTCGATTGGAGCGGGCGACGGGATTCGGACCCGCGACCCTCGGCTTGGGAAGCCGATGCTCTACCACTGAGCTACGCCCGCGTAACGGCAGAATTTGCCCGCGTAACGGCAGAATTGCGGCAGAATCCGCGCCACCAGCCCCGTAAATCCGCGCCGTTGTTACAGCGACCGGAGGCTTGGGAAGCTGGCATTCTGCCACTGAATTACGGCCGCCCGACACCTCCCATACTACTCTAGCCCGGCTCGCCGCCTACTTGCCGTCCTTGAGCGCCATGTCGTAGGCCCGGATCAGCTCGTCGCTGCGTGCCTTCCAGTTGAGCCGCTTGTTGGCGCCGTAGAGATCGATCTGTTGATACAGCGGAACGGCCGGCACCTCCTCGATCCACAACTTGTTGATCCGGTGGTACTGGGCGAGGCGCTTCTTCTCGTCCATCATCGTCTGCGCCTCCTCCACCATCCCGTTGAAGTCGTCGTTGTGCCAGTTGACGAAGATGTTGGGCGACTTGAAGAGCGGCACGTAGATCGCCTCGGCATCCATCGTCGAATGCCCCCAGCCGATCAGCCACACGGGACCGGCCTTGTGCACGTAGACCATGTTGTTGAGGT